>CAYVDU010000001.1:0-44350 GCA_964450765.1 uncultured bacterium
TATGATCGGTCGGACCGAAATACAGGAGGAAGGATGGTAGGAGTGGAAGAGCGAGAGAGAATCCGAAGGGCTTATTTTATAGAGAAGAAGACGATCCGGCGGATCGCGCGGGAATATCACCATAGTTCGCCGGGTGGTGCGGGAGGCCATCAAGGAGAGCACGGTTCCGGTTTACCGGCGCAAGCAGCCTGTCATCCTGCCGGTGATCGGGCCGTCTGTTCCGATGATCGAGCAGTGGCTTCTGGAAGATGAGAGCCGGCCAGAGAAGCAGCGGCACACCGCGCATCGTATTTTTACCCGGCTGACGGAGGAGCAGGGCTTTACCGGATGTGAGTCGAACGTAAGGCGATATGTGCGGCTGAGGCGGCCGAGGCTTGATTCCGTGTTCACTCCGATCGGGCACGCCATTGGGGAGGAGACGCAGGTTGATTTTGGAGAGGCCCAGGTCTTACTTGCGGGGCGGCTGACGACGGTTCATCTGTTTTGTTTTCAACTCTGTTATTCGGGGCGCCGGTTTGTCCGAGCCTACCGGACCGAGCGGCAGGAGGCCTTCTTCGAGGGGTTGGCCCGCGCGTTGCGCGCAGTCGGCAGGGTTCCGAAGCGGATCACCTTCGATAACCCCAAGACCCTGGTCAAAAAAGTCTTTCGGGGGCATCTGCGGGAAGAGCACCCCAATTTTATTGCGTTTCGGTCGCACTATCTGTTCGAAGGGAACTTCTGCAACCCTGGCAAGGGGAACGAGAAAGGGCACGTTGAGGGGCTGGTGGGGTGTGTGCCAGAAGAAACGCCCTGGTCCCGATCCCGGAGGTGGTGGCCACGCTCTCTGAACTGAATTGTATTCTAGAGCAGTGGGGGCAGAGCGATCAGGCCCGGATGTACAAGGCAGAGCGCGTTTTGGATCGCTTCGAGGCAGAGAGAGTGCATCTGAAGCCGCTGCCTGCGTTCGACTATCCCTGCTGCCGAAGAGAAGAGTCTGCCGTAGGGAGCTACTCGGAAGTGAGGGTGGGGACCACGGTGCCGGTGGCGTATGCCCATCGGAGCGTCAGCGTTCTGGCCTATCCTGAGAGAGTCGAAGTCCTCTGTCAAGGGGAGGTGATCGCCCGCCACGGGCCAGAACCAGGATATCCTCGACCCCTACCATTACATTCCGCTGCTTGCCTGTACCCGTGAGGGTGAGAGACGCCCTGCGCTGCTTCACCATGGCAAGGCGTTTAAGGGATGGAAACTCCCCGAGATCTTCGAGCGAGTCCGATGCCGTCTGCAAGAAAGAAGCATCCGAGGGGACCGGGGGAATATATCCGGATCCTCCGCCTTCACGAGCGGCACACGACCGAATGAACGGAGAATCGTACCGCTTCAAGAGCAGCCAGAAACGGATGAAAGAGGATTACCAGGCACAAGCAACACCCTTATAAACCCGGATGGGGGGGGTGGGTCCATTTTACTTGATCGTTCACATGTACGGGCTCTCTCTTGGCATGCTACGGCACCTCCTCTCTCGGAGGAGTCTAACAAATGGTGCCAAATAGCGCCAAATAGCGCAAGAACTATACGTCATCATATTTATTAAACAGGGTACTAAGGAAGCGGTTACTTGCCCCATTTTTGCGCGGCCATCCTCCCGAATGGACAACGCGAAGATCGTCGATCCGGGGGCAAGGATGAGGGCAGGCTGGAAGCCAGGATGTCAAAAAGGGTTAAAAAAGAGGTGATAACGCAACCCACGCGAGGAACTGTAAGGCGGATTTCCACGAAGAATGGACTTGACTTATATGCTGCTGCAAGTGGGAATTTTGGTGCAGACAGTTGATTGGGATTAAAGCTCAGAAATAAAATCCGTTTTCTTTTTATTTGCCGATTTTAACTCCATATTGTCAAAGATTTGTACATCAAGATCGTCCTGGAAATACTTCTTAAACTCGTTGATCAGAAGCGTCAAATGAGGAGAAGTTAAACCGTTTTCTACCTCCACTTTCAGATGACCCCGCTGAGACTGAATTGCCAAATAATTCAAGATCAAGTCGTGCTCCATCGCAAGATTCTTGAAGACATAATATAAGGTTAGGCTTGGGTATTGATCTTTGTAGCCATAAATAACTTTTCCGACCCGACCCAAAACATCTTTAATAATATAATGTTGCATTCCACACCGGCATTTTTCTTGCCGATCGATCTCAACATAATCTCCTAATTTAAACCTGATAATTGGAAATGATTTTGATACCAGGTTCGTCACAATGATTTCATTGTTTTCCTCCTCAACTAAAACCGTTTCCATGTTCATATGCATATTACCGAACGGGCACTCAAATGCAATAATCCCAGCTTCAGCCGCTCCATATTCACTGATTATTTTCCTCCCAAACGCCCTCTGAACTTCGACCTGATATTTTTCGAATATCTTTTCCGAGGTTCCTTTAACCATCTTTAAGCTAAATTCCGGTCTGGGTTTCTTGGTATTCACCTTTTTCGCAATCTCATAAATCATGGAGGAGTATCCCCCCAGAAAGGATGCCTTCTTTAGTTTATTTATAAAAACGTCAATTTCATCGTCTTTGTATGAAAATAACCTAAATCTATTCTGAAGCAAATCTAAGAACCTTGTCTTAATACGACGCCTTGGCGAGAGGTTATAACCCCATAAATAACCGTTTCTATCCCACGGCTTAACCCCATACCAGTGATAACCCCGATACACAGATGCTCTATGCCATGCGTCCCAATCCATATTTCTATAAAATACCAGCGGTTTTCCGGTGCTTCCGGAAGTCTCAGAATAGAATAATTTCTCAGAGCCACTTTTAATTTGGATTGTTGAAGAATTTTGGAGCAATTCCTGTTTCGTGAGGATCGGAATCTTATTGAGGTCCTCCAGTGATTTGATCGAATCAGGCAGGATATTCAATTGTTGAAATTTTTTTTTATAATATTCGGAATGCTGGTATGCATGATCCAGGAGGGCCCTCAGCATCTGAAATTGGTGATTTTGAAGAGTTTTTATATCCCAATCCTGGCTTTTTAACAAAAAACCATAGTTTCGGAAGATTTTCTTATTCCGAATGAGAGTCCCGGCCAGGTAGATAATTTTGCTAAACATATTGTCTTCTCAAAGGACGATCTTCTAATCCGGTGGAGCCGGAAAGCGGGGGCTTGCGTCGCCCCTCCACCGGCCTGTGCGTGCCCTCCGCCAAAGCCGGATGGAGCCTCCCCCTCAACGCTCTCTTCGTTCGCTGGCATTGAAAAGATCTACGTAAAAAACGTCGATCTTTTCAATGCCAGCCGCCCCGACCTTACACCCTTCCCAGTCTACGGAGAAAAGATCGCATAAAACTTTGCTTGATAATGTCCAGTTTGTACTGATAAAAATGAGTCAAAAAATAAAAGTAGTTTTCAAGGCGATTTCGAATGATTTTTCTATCAGCAATCTTTTTATATTCCTTTTCCATGGAACCTAAGTTTGATATTTGAATATTGCCATGTTGGTCTATATATTTTTCTGTGAATAGGCTTTTCAAATATTCGAGATGGTTTGTAAACTCCTCTTTCTTCTTGCCTGAAAGAGGGTCTGGCTGAAATAGATCATTTATATATATGGGAATGAACTCAATATTTGAGATTCCCTCTCTCGAAAATACTGTTTTTAAAATGACCGATCGCCGCGTGTTTGCTTGCCACATATCAAATACAAAGTTCCCCAGGCTATATGTAATGAGAGCTCCTTTATATCTTTCGACAGTTTGGAGTACGTGAGGATGATGACTGATGACCAAATTTGTGCCATGGTCTACCAATTGGTGAGTAAAAATAATCTGTTCGGGTGAGGGATACAACATATACTCTTCACCCCAATGCAAAGAGACGATTACGAAGTTCGCCTTATTACGATATGTTTCTACTTCTTTTAGGATATTCTCTTTTCCTGTCAGAGAATAAGGGACTTCTCCCCCTTTATGGTAATTTTCACAGCAAAGGGAAAAAGAGAGAAGCACGGCCTTGGTTTCTCCTTTTGTTATCTCATATGGAATACAATGTTCGTGCGTGGACCGTAACCCGGAGACGAATATTTGATGCTCCCTCAACATGCGGATAGTATCCCAAAAAGCATCCAAGCCATATTCCATACAGTGATTGTTTGCAAAACCAAGAACGTTGAAACCCGCTTCTTTGAGAGCCGGAGCCGAGTTGGGATCTCCTCTGAATTCAGCCGACTCTATCTTTTTCCGATCCAATCCGATATCTGAGATCACCGCTTCAAGATTGCCGAAAACAATATCCACCCCATGAAACAGATCTTTTACCTTCGAAAACAGATAGGAGGGCCCCTTTTTTTCCATCGTTGATCGAACGCCATTCCCAAGCCGAATGGGATGATCACCAAGCATAATGTCCCCTACCGCCATTAGAGTGATCTCATCTTTCATCTTTTATCCCACCTCTGTTTGGCTAGAACAATCCTTTTTACTTATCCAGCCTGCAAGGGACAAACGAATTCCAGAAAGCTCTACTTTAAAGAACAGCTCCGAGAACTGACCCTCCAAATTCAAAGAGAAATCCTCAATAATATGCCGCCGTTTCAACTCAAACGGCCTTTCGTAAGAGTCATTCGTCCCTGGAATACAACTGAATCCGGCAAGGTAGCCGGCCTCCTTCATCACTTTCAGTACCTTCTCATTATAGTTTCCATTTGGATAACATAAAAAATGAACGGGCTTTCTCAATCGGTCTTCAATGATTTTTTTCGATTCGATCAACTCTGCCCTGATTTGATGGTCGTTGATTTGGGTGAGAATCGGGTGACTCTTGGTGTGAGAACCAAAATAGATATTATTTTTTGACATTTCGCTAACCTCTTGCCATGAAAGCATTGAGGGAAACTCATTGGACCCTTTTGAGCCGGAAAGGAACTCCAAACCGTGGTTTATTTCGTTGATCTGTTCTAAGTCAAATCTCTTGAGATCTTCAATCAGATTATTAATGGCAGAACGCCGCCGCTCATTCGAGAGTTTCAAAATACCGATTATTTTTTTTGCCACCCCCTCTGGCCATTTATTTAGCGCATCAGTAATCTCTATGATCGATGTGTGAGAAGGTATTTTGGTCAGGAGCTTTAATAACCTCTCATGCCAGAGAGTTTGATCCGTCCCGATGTAATCAGTACTAATGAATATGACGGCAGGAACGCCGTGCTTCTTTAGTAATGGAAAGGCGTGCGTATAATTGTCTCGCCAGCCATCGTCAAAGGTAATAAGGCATGATTCCTGCGGAAAAGATGCGCCACTTGTTATTATTTCCGCCAGTTCTTCTCCTGAAATGAGGTTGTAATGTCTCTTTAAAAAGACGATTTGATGTTCAAAATTTCTGAGAGAAACAATAAGGGAGTCTTCAGGATTGGGTTCATCTGCAATCCGGTGATAAGTGAGAACCATAAGGCGATTCAGACGGCTCCTCTTCCAGAAGAGCAGTGGGTATGTGAGTAAGGAGGCGATCTTTTTTATGGCGTTTCCCACTGGAGGTATTGCTCACTTTTTAAGTCATATCTCTGGAACTTGATTATAAAAACGGCTGCGATCAATCCGAAGCAGATAACGTCGGTTTTATCTTCCTCTCTAAAATATCCGCAATCCGTGTTGCTGCCCTCCCATCCCCATACGGATTCGCAACTTGGGCCATCTTCTTATATGTCTCCTGATCTTCTATGAGCTCCCGCACGTTAGAGACAATCCTATCGGTGTCGGTGCCGACCATTTTTGCGACTCCAGCCTTTATCCCTTCAGGACGCTCCGTCGTCTCTCTGAGGACCAGTACAGGTTTTCCTAGGGAAGGTGCTTCTTCCTGAACACCACCGGAATCGGTCAAAATGAGGTAAGACTTATTTAACAGATGAATGAAGGCGACATAATCCAACGGGTCAATAAGATGGATCCGCTCTGCATTTCTCAGAACCGCATAAACGGATTTTCGGACATTGGGATTGTAGTGAACCGGAATGACGATTTCGACATTTTGAAAGATCTCGGTTATCTTTTTCAACGCACTTAACGTGTTTAGGAGGGGTTTCCCGAAACTCTCCCTTCGATGAGTTGTAACAGAGATCACCTTCATCGTCTCGAAGTCGATTTTGCCGAGGATGCTGTCATTGAAGTGATGTTCTTTGCGGATGATCATTTTGAGTGCGTCTATAATAGTATTCCCGGTCACATCAATTTCTTTGTTGCTAATGCCTTCTGCAACCAAATTCTCTCTTGCTTTTTCAGTGGGAGCGAAATGAAAATCGGCTAACCCACCAATCAAATGGCGATTGATTTCTTCCGGAAAAGGGTTGTATTTATCTCCGGTTCTCAATCCGGCCTCGACATGGCCAATTTTAATCTTGCTGTGGTATGCAGCAAGCGCCGCAGCGAACGCGGAGGTGGTATCTCCCTGAACCAAGACGACGTCCGGTTGGATTTCGTTTAAAAGTGGCGGTAGTTTTTTAAGAATATTGATTACAATGGTATTGAGTGTCTGCTCCTTCTCCATGATAGAAAGGTCATGGTCAGGAACAATAGAAAAGAGATTGAGATAGTGCTCCACCATTTCTTTGTGTTGACCGGTGATAATCACCTTGTGGTCGAAGCTCGGTCGCCGTCCGAGCTCTTCAATGACGGGTGCCATCTTAATTGTTTCCGGTCTTGTCCCAAAGATGGATAATACTTTAATTTTGTTCATTGTTTTCGTCGACTTACGATCTCACGTTTCAGATCAGGGAAGATTCATGGCGTTGTAGCCGCTCTTGATGGATTCCTTCAACCATATTATTCAAAACGTTAGAATCCCGATCCCAATTATACCGCTTTCTTACCGCCTCCCTCCCCCTTTCTCCAAATTGCTTCATCACGGAGGCGTTACCAATCATCTGCATGACGGTCTCAATAAAACTGTCTACATCCTCGGCCTCAAAGACCAATCCGCACTTCTCTTCATTGACAATCCGTTTGAGGGGTTTGGCACTTGATACAATTACCGGTTTTCCGCAAACCATGTAGTCAAAAAGCTTATTTGGGACGGTCGTGTTTTTATGTTCGGTTGCATGATGTGGAATGATTCCGATATCGCTCGCAGCAATCAACGCAGGGATTTCATTCGGGGTTACCCAGCCGAGTAACTCGACATGGTTTTCCATCTTTAATTCTGTCCGGAGTTTTCTTAGGGCCTCAAGATCGTCGCCATCCCCGATGATTACCAGCAGCAGATTACTGCATTCTTTTATCAAACGTGGCATTGCCCGGACGGCTACTCTCAATCCTCTGGCCCGATTAACATAGCCTTGATATAGCAATACGGTTTTCCCACGCCACCTTTCTATAAAGCCGGAAGCGCGGCTTAAATGTTTCTCAATTTCGTCGATGTTGGGAGTGTTGCCGACAATCGATATCTTTCCCTCTTGAACGCCCAAAGCGACTAAGTGTTTTTTTGCTTCGTCAACAACAACCAGGCTATGATCAACCAGTTTAAGACAGCATCTTTCCAGGTACTTTCCTAGAACAGGATTTTTTAGGACAAAATTTGATACCTTAAACCCGTGGGTTCGAGCGACTTCGGCCCAAAGGGCAGGATAGTTTTCAGCCATATCGAATACCGTTGGAATCCCGCGCATTTTCGCGACTACGGCGCCGTTTAATACCAAGGGCAGATCTCTTGTGATGATAAGATCAATTCGATGCTCTCTACAGACCCGTGATATTTCTAGATACCAAAATGGATTTATAAAAAAGGGAATTGAGAATACGGCGTTTAAGGAGCTGTTATTAAATGATCGAAGACGATGCACATGGATACCGTCGAGGTTTTCATAGAGAGGGAGCCTTTTCAGATTTCTGGCAATGATGTGTACTTCATGTCCGAAGCGTATGAGTGACTTGCTGATCTTTTCGACACGAACATCCCAGGGATAATCGTTCTTCCATAGAATGGCGATTTTCACAACCGTACTCCAAGATAACTATTTTTGTTCTGTTTCCCCAGTCCATTGCCCGATGAGATCGGAATACAAAGACAAGTACGCTGCGACCATGTTGGCAGATGAAAACTTTGTCCGAACCAATTTTCTTCCAGCGGAGGAGATCCTGTCGATCAAAACCCTGTTTTCAATGAGCTCAATCACCGCTTTTGAGATAGCTTCTGGATCAGCAGGAGGAACTAACAGCCCTTCGCTCCGATGACCAATCACTTCTGGAATTCCGCCGACATGACTGGCTACAACCGGTTTTCCATACGCCATTCCTTCAAGGAGTGAAATCGGGAGTCCTTCAGACAACGAAGGGAGGATAAATAAATCGATCATTTCCATAAATGGGTCTATGTTTTTGATGTATCCGATTAACTTCACATGATCTGAAAGATTCTGTTGGTTGATTAACGTCTCCAACTCATTTCTTAATGGGCCCTCGCCGGCGATAACCAGCCGGCAATTTTTTACTTTATTTAGAATCGAGGGAAGTGCCTGAATAAGGTAACGATGTCCCTTAATCGGTGCAAGGCGTCCCAGCGTGCCTATTACAAAGTCCGTATCAGAAACTCCATGCTGCCGTCGGACTTCTGATCTGGAAGATCGGGATTTTTCGGCATCGATTGTGATTCCGTTATAAACCAAATTTATTTTTGCCCGTGTCAGCCCACGTTTCGCCAGATCATCTTTTACTCCTTCAGAAACGGCAACCACCGTGTCCATTCTGTTTAGAGCAAACGAATCGAGAAGTTCATAGGTCCGGCCTATTAGATTCGCCGATTTTTTTGACCATCCATGAACCGATGCAATCGTTTTGAATTTTTTCCGAAGCAAAAGCATTAGATAAATATCCGACTTGTACCCATGAGTGTGAATAATTCTAACTTGATTCTTTGAAATAAATTTTCCGATTCGAATAAGCCCGAGAGGATTAAATCCCCGTCTCATGGTAAAATAATGAACCTTTATCTTATAAGATTCGGCTTCTCTTGCGAGTTCTGGAACGTCAGTGTCGCTCTCTCTAATACATCCCAATGTGCCCGGAAAATGGGAGTCACGCAGTCCTCGAAGAAGGGTCAATACGACTTTTTCGGCCCCATACATTCCAGCGCTGTCAATTAAATGTAAAACTGGGGTTTGTTTTTGTGCCTTCATAGACAGCACGGTATAACTCCTCATATTGCCTTACAAAGTGATCCAAATTGAAATCGTTCACCACCCGTCTTCGACTTTCCCGGCCCATTTCATCTAACCGCTCAAAGTTGTTTAATGAAGCGATTACCTCTTTTTTAAATGTGTCCTCGTCATTGAGCTGGAACAAGGTTCCATTTGATTGATCAACCAGTTTGCTATTTCCACCCACATCCGAGGCGATGATTGGAAGTCCGCATGCCATCGCTTCTAAAATCGTCATGGGAGTTCCCTCGCTCAAAGAGGTACAAACATATAAATCAAATAAGGGGAGTATTTTCTCAACCCAGTTTGATCTTCCCATAAAAACAACTTTGGGGGAGACACCGATTTCATCGGCATATCTTATTAATTGTTCTTTACTTGGACCGTCGCCCACGATCAGAACCTTACACTCTGGAATCGCTTTACAAATGTCCCGCAAACAACGGATGAGAAAATCCAAATTTTTAACCGGATCGAGGCGACACACGGTGCCTAAAACTTTATCTCTTTTACTTAGTTTCGCCGTAATCCGAAGCTGTTCTTTTTCATCCGGACTAACGGGTATAAATTTGTCAGTATCAACGCCGTTAATGATGGTGGTCAATTTTCTTCGGCTTATTTTTACTTCAGATGCCAAATACTCCGTCAGACTGTCAGACACCCCCACCACACGGTTCATTGCTAACGAGGACAAACGGTCCTCCCATATTGCCGACCTTTTATCCGGAACGAGTCTTCCGTGGTCCGTATGGATAACGCCTATTACCCCAGCGGCCTTCCCAGCGAGTGCTGCATAGAAAGAGCAGCCATTCTGTGAATGGATAATATCGATATTCTCTTCCTTCAGGAAGCGGCACAATCGCTTAAAAAGTCGGCCATCAAAAATACCGGGTCTTCTTTCGAGAATGCAGCTCTTGATCGAGGTTAGATCTAACTGATCGTAAAACAGACCCCCACGGTCTAAGCAACAAAGATAAGGAGTAAAGTGTTCTTTATCGATCCGATTGATTAATAGATGGACAATCCTTTGCAGCCCCCCTAGATCCATTTCTAAAACCAAATACATCACTTTTATCTTTCTAGAGCGCATCTCCTAACTACCTCCAAATTCGGATGGAAGTAGGATAATAGAGAAGGTGAGATAAACAAAGGTGGTGTGGCGTTCAACGCAATAATCCCAGTGGGTAATGACCCGCTTAATTTTTTTGAGCCAAGCCAAAAGGAGCAAGGGCCGACCATCCTGAGTGGGGGGCTTATTATGGTTGGGTTGGTGCGGCGAGATCAGTCTGATCCCTTCGACAGCGAGGTTCTGATCAAGTGGATCGCTGTTGCAGGCACGATCCCAGATTATTCGTCGGGGGCGCCCCACGGTGAGGGTTTCATCAATGATGGTCTGGACAGGGGTGACTTTATCTGGAAAAGTAGAAGCCGTCCTTGCGGCGAGTGGAAGGCCTGCAACGCTTGCAATGATCATATCCGTCGTCCCCTTGCCCCACCTGCTTTTCCCCATTTTGGAGCCTCTTTTTTAGACACTGAGTGCCGTTGATGGATCGTTTCGCTAGATCGATTTGTGCACACGACTCCAAGTTTTTGAAGAAGTGCTCTCCTCAGCAAGGTGCTTAAACAGGCACACTCTCTTCCGAGAGCTTTTGAGGTTTTTTCATCAGTTTTTTCAAGACCAATAATTCTGATGAATTAAATGTTTTCAACATAAAAATCGCCAAGGTGTAAACGACGGCGCCGACAAAAATAACGGCAAAAATGTTATATTCCCCAAGCAAATAAACCACTCCGGACATGACAGATGCAGCGATGACTGGCTTTAAGTAATTATGAAAGAGGCGAAGGTTTTTTATATCTCTATTCAAAAAATAATAACCCTGTCCCAATCCAAACAGAATGCAAAAAACAGATGTAATCGCTGCACCGATATGACCGTAGAGGGGAATCATGAACGAGTTCAATACGACATTTACGATTAAGGAAAAGACGTTTAGCCACATTAATATTTTTACCTTTCCGACTGCGGCGAGCCCATAACCGAAAGGATCCCGTATAAAACCAAAACTGATCCCAACGGAGATGATTCTTAAAACAATAACCGAATTTTCATATTCTGGTCCAAAAACAAGGTTGATAATTTGAGGCGCCAAAATAAAAGTTCCAGCGCTAATTGGGACGCCTATGATCGTTAAAATCTTAATTGTAAAGTTACAGGATCTTCTGAGTTGATCGATCGATTCAGAGTATTGCCTTGCAAATAACGGATACGTTACAGAGGAAACCGCTTGTGGAATAATAAATAAACCAAAAAACAAGTCATTGGCTGCTGCCGAGAACCACCCAACAGCCATATCTCCCTTGAGTTTTGAGAGCATAATAATATCTATTTTGAAAAACAGAGTGGCGATTATTCCAATCGTCAAGAACGGAAAGGCGTCCACAAGGGTTTTTTTAAGAAAAGGAAAGTCGATTGTAAAATCGAGCCTTCCAAAATTTTTTATTAAAATGAGATAAGCAACGATAAAACCGATGAATAAAGTCAGCACTTTTGAAAAGATAATTTCTATCAGAGTGCCATTCCAATAAGCTAAAAATGCGACAAAAACAAGACCAACGATGCCATTAACTATCGTAACGATGGAGGCATATTCCATCCTCTGAAACCCTTTGAAGGCGGAAGAGATGGAGTTGGTCAGTGTATTAAAGATGATATGAAACGAAAAAACGGCAGTACACAAGATAATCTCTTTGGGGTATCCCATTAAATAGACCATGAGAATTAAAGAGATCATACTGAAAAAGCTGAGAAGCGGCTTGGTAATAAAACTTGCAGCGATATATTTGGGAGCAAGGGTGTAATCCTGCGCGACGTCTCGGATGATTAGATCATTAAGGCCGAAATCCGAAATAATGGTAAAAATATAAGCCAGTGACACTACCAAAGAGTACTTTCCGTAATCCTCAGGGCCAAGATACCTTGCTAAAATAATTGCGGTGGCCATCCCCAAGGCTCTACCGAAAACATCTCCGAATAGCACAACCACGAAGTTTTTTAATATACGCCGATGGGAACTCATCGTTGTGTCTATTTTCCGCTAAGCTGATTGATAATCTAACGCCATAAGTCCAGTAGAGTCTCTTAACTCTGGAGCTTTGCTCTTCAGGTGGAGTTCTTCATTTTGTATATTTTGATCACAGGGCCGCTTCTCGTTGCGGAAGGGCTAAATGTTTTTACTAGGGTGAAGCTGCGATCCAAAGAGTCATAAAAGTCGGCCGATTTTGGATATTTTGCTCTCCATAGGTTATCCTTAATTCGATAGTCGAAGTCTTCGTTATGGATGAAATAGTCATAACCATTATCTATGTAATAACTCACCGTTTCAATTTTTCGTCCCAATTCAGTTGTCGTAAGATCATAAGTTATTTCAGGCATATTTTTTAATAACAACTCAAAATAAATTGAGGAGTAAGAATCGACTATTTTGACAAGGGGAGAATCAAATGTTTCCCCTTCCTTCAAGTTTTTAATAATTTCTAATTGTGACTCAAGTTTTTCTCGAGTCTGATTCAACCTGGGACCCGCAGTGATGATTGTCCTGCCGGCATCGATTAGGATTTTACTTCCTGATGGGATGTTTTCCTCTATCCATTTCTTTGAAGTCTTACTGGTGTTTTCTTCGGTTAAGGATGCAACATATTTTATTGAGTTGGTTGCAGAATGGACCGACAGAAAGATGGAGACTGTAAATAAGATTGCCGCTCTCTGAGAAAGGGATAGCGCGAGTTTACTAATATGGGTTTCAAGAAAACGGGCTGTTAATAAAAAAAGCGCTGGAAGCAGCGTCATTAAATATCGATCTTGAATCAAAAAGTCGGTGCTGGCAAGAATCATAAAAATGACAATGATAAAAAGTATAAGGGTATAATCCCAATCCTCTCGTTTATATAGGGCATAAATAAGACTAGCAATCATGACCAAAAAGAGTGGCAATCCAAATTCACGGTTCATCAGGAGAAGATAGGTGTAATAACCGTTTCCATCGATGGCATAAGGGACTTCTTCATATACATTTGTATAAACACCGTACTGCCAGATGAAGTGCATGAGCCATTGCTTAAAACCGATGATCATTGCGGGATTGCTGATGATTAACCCCAGTACAAAGCCTGCTGTCGAATAAAATATTTCTTTGGACCAGGCATACTCGCTGATCTTTCGTCCATTCTTTCGGCATTTGATAATGTGTGTTACCAAAAAGATAATACCGATTCCAACCCCCATGATTTTCATATTGATGGTAACAGCACCGAAAAAGGCTGCAATCGCATAGTCCTTTGGCAGTCCAAATTGATAAAAACAACAAATAAAATAAAATGACAGCAAAAAGAAAAAAGTAAGCGGGATGTCCGTGTTCACAAGATGTGAAGTCCAGACGTGAACCGAGCTTACGGTAAAAAAGGTGGCTGCGATGAGGGCAACGCGGCCATTATAGATTTTTCTCCCGATTGAATAAACCAATACAATTGAAAATGTCCCCATTGTCGCGCTGGTAAACCGGCCGATCAGAAAGAGTGGTTCCATATCCCTGATGATTTTTGCGGCAAAATCGATGGGGCTTTGAAAAATCTGAAGAAGATAGCCGATGACAAAGTAGATCCCATATTCGACTGCCAAGATATTTTGGAACCCTTTTTTCCACCATCTATTTAGATTGAACTTTCCCGATGCGACTCTGAGTGCTTCAATTACTTCATTATATTCATCGGTATTCTCGGCATTCTGTAACCCGTAATATCTCAGAATGATACCAGACAACAAAACAACCAAGAAAATTCTCGTTGTTTTGTCGGTTTTCAAAAAATGAACCCAATCCCGAATGACTTCTCCTTGCGATCTCATTATATGGCGCGTGCCCCCTTTTTAAATTGGAATCTGGAAACAAACAAAGCGCCAATTAACCCTGGAATTAAGGTGTTAATTGAAAAAAGCAGAAAGCTTGCATTTGCCGCGGCTTCAGGCGCGATATCAAACCGGGAAAGTGTCAATATCGAGGTGCCTTCTCTAATACCTATTCCTCCAATGGTCAGAGGAAGGATATTGGTTAAGATAATAATCGGATAAACACACAGAACATTGAAAAACTTGATTGCCGTAAATGAGTTAATTAACAAATAAAATTGGAAGATATCGATAAAGGAAGCAAGCAGTCGGAATAACAAGCATGAAATCAAAGCGCCCGCCGGAATACTGGCCATTCCTCCCAGCATCCCCTGGAGCTTCTCTTTAAACGGCAGAAAATGCAGAATTCTCCCAATAAAAGACAAAAAGAACTTGGGGGAGAATATAAAAAAAAATCCGGTCAATACGGCTAGAGCGAGGAGGAAAGCAGGCAGGTATCCCAAAAAAACAAAAACACTCCCAATCCCCAACGCAAGAGTCACTTCCAAGTCGATCAATCTATCCACGAACGCGATCCCCACCAACCTCCCAGCACGTCCATCTCGAATAAAGGCGACACGTCCAAACTCTCCCACCCGCCCAGGCGTTAAAAGGCCCAAAGATAATCCACCTAGAAATGATACCAATGCTTCCTTATAAGTCGCATTTTTTGCTTCATGCCGAATCATTCCATACCATTTTCTGCTTCCAACAAATACAACCAGAGGAAAACAAAAAAAGGCAAATAAAAATAGATACGGATTGATCGTTTCTATGGTCCTTACAAATCTTTCCAGGCCGATCTTGCTGACAATAAATCCTACAATTGAAACGGTAAGGATAATTTTTAAGGAGCGTTTAATAGTCACCTGGAATACTCATGATGTAATAACAGGATAGATAGCGTTTTGCCCACTCCAAGAGTGAAACATTCGACCATTTTTGCCACTTCGTTACGAAATACCCCTTCCTCTTCCTCGCCTAATCTCAGTATAGTGATGAGAGCCTTTGATAATTACAAGCTAAAGTAGTTCCCTGATCTCATAGTGACTTTCCGCTTTTTTATGCAAATTGATCAGTAATTCACTCAAAAGTCCGATTGAAAAAAATTGGATCCCTAAAATAATGCTCATGAGAGACAATCCAAACAGAAAGGGCGTATTTTGAATCAGTATACCAAATAAGAACTTGGCAGCGTAGAGCCCGAGGATGGCTGTTGATCCGAGCATCAACAGCATCAGACCCAACGTCCCAAAAAAGTGGAGAGGTCTCTTGTAATAATTGGTCAAAAATAAGATTGTAAGCAGATCAAAAAAACCTCGTAAAAATCGCTCAAGCCCGAATTTTGACTTCCCGTATATCCTTGGAAGATTTTCGACCCTGACTTCCCCAATTTTATATCCCCGTCTTTTTGCTAATACAGGCAAAAACCGATAGAGCTCGCCGTATACCTCATCCGGATCGATTACGCCATTTTTAAAGGCCTTAAATGGACAGTTAAAGTCATGTAGGGTTAATCCGTTCGCTCTTCTCACTACAAAATTAAATGCCTTAGAGGGCCATGCCCGGTAAGGATTCCCCTTTCCTTTATACTTCCAGCCTGATACATAGTCATAACCGTCATCGATTTTATCAAGAAATTTTTTCATCTCTGCGGGGTCATCTTGGAGATCCCCATCCATCGTGATAATGATGTTCCCTTCTGCATAGCGAATCCCTGCAGAATAGGCCGCCGCTTTTTGAAAGTTGCGTCTAAAGATAATGCATTTGATGTTCTTGCTAGTATTCTTGAGCTTTTTCAGTTCAGATTCGGTATTATCCGTGCTGCCGTCATTGATGAATATCACCTCATATTTTTTCCCCAGTTTTTTGGCTTCTTGCTCTATTCTTGCGTATAAAGGGGCAATATTTTGCCCTTCATTAAAGACGGGAACGAGTATTGAAATTTCCGGTTTCTGTTCCATTTTTTCTCCTTATCTGATATTACAATCGCTGGCAGATATTCTAAGCAAATTGTTGGTCTCCCAAGAAAGCCGGTTTTTGATTGGACACGATCTGATTCATTAAAACTTTTTTCTTATAGTTCCCCAACATCACTGCGAGAGAACACATGAGCCAAAATTGAGGATAATACAATACCGTCAAGAAAGTACCGCTTGCCAGAAATCCAATCATTCCGCAGAAAAGCCCCATTCTTAGGGCGTGATATGTTTGCAGTTCTTGATTTGTAGAATCTGCTGTCATTTTCAATTGCCTTTGTCTCTCAGAAGAATCAGGTAAAATACGGATCAATCTTTTATCAAAACGGAGTTCCTTAAAAAACCGATACAGTATTATTGTAAATAGAACCGCTCCCACTGATCCAAGTTCAGAAAGCAGGGTGAAATACAATGAATGACAAACTCTCCCCCATGCTCTGCTAACACCGCTAATCCGCTCATCAGTTACTGCTACTTTAGTCTCCGTATATTCAGGAAGCCATACCCCGAAGTTATTTACACCCACCCCAAGAATGGGATTATCAAGATACATATTAAATGCGACCTTCCAGAAAAAAAGACGTGCCGCCCCTGTCCCCGTACTCTCTTGAGTTCCCTCTAATATTTGTGAAGCTTCCCCCCAAAAACCCTTAGGCGCAAATAGACCCAACCCGATGATGACCATTAGAACGATGAAAGCTGACTTCAGTTTGTTAAACGGCAACTTCAACCATATAAAGAACAATACTGCCACTAGTCCAACAATACCTCCCCTGGAACCTGATACAACAATGGAGGTTAGAAAGATCACAGACAAAACAGAGTAGAATATTTTTTTGAGTTTGTTCTTTTCTCCCAGTGCAAGAAAAATTGTTAGGGGCAGAAGGATATTCATAGCCAACGCAAGATCATTTTCATCTGAAAAAACAGTAACCCCTTTCGCACTGCCTCCCTCTCTAATACTTATGATTGCGATGAAGGCACTGCCTAGAATAAAGACATTGAAAATAGAATGGACTTTTCTTTGATTGTCCGCGAAGGTAATTGTTGCCAAATAGATAATGAATAAAAAAAACATACCCCTAATGGTATCCCTTGGTAATCCATTATTTCTTGCAAAGAGACTCGAGACGATCATCAGAATTAAAAAAAAGAAAAAATATTTTGTGATTGGGTGATCAACCTTTTTATTCGCAACCGAGAGCCACGCTAAAAACAAAATTAAATGAAGCACTGTAATAGCAGGGGCGATAAATTTTAATCCGGGAATCGTCCATTCCGGCTTAAAGGAAATGAAGAACCACAATAGATAGAGGAGGTAAAAAGGCGCCTTTGTAGTTGCTTTTACCTGTTTTATTTCGTTGGTTGTGACAGCTCCCATTAGCGATATCTCAATATAAGAAGTAAGAAGTAAGGGAAACTTTTCTTTGAAAGTCTCTCGCTGGCCCCACAAATCCGGTTCTTCGAAAACCTGAAGGGTAGACGTTTTTGAGGAACGATTGCCCCGGTCTGAGGTAGCAACTCCGAGCCGGATGGCCAATGACCTTTCCCGCTCCAGCGTCGTCGAGGTTATGCGTTTTGAGTAACATTTGGTCCGACCGATGATGTCCTATCGGTGGATGAGAAACCAGGCCCTCACAAAAGTTAAAGATCGCCGGCCGGGGTCACAGAAGCGATATCAGCGGATCGTTAATCATGAAATAGAGCACTGAGGTAAGTTAAAGAAATTTTTTACAGATCACGCCATCTTTTCGATATCTCTTGCAACAGGTCTTGCCGGGTTGCCAGCATAGATCGAATTTTCCATTACATCTTTTGTAATCACCGACTGTGCCGAAATAATAGAGTTGTTACCGATCGTTACACCTTTTAGAATGACGCAATGAGCGCCAATCCAGACATTATTCCCAATCCTAACGGGTCGGACTTCCTCTTTTTCAACAGGCATCTTTAAAATCCGTTTCTGAGGATCAATGGGGTGGTCATTGCTATCCATGATGAGACAACCTGGAGCGATCAAACAATTGTCCCCGATGCTCACTTCCTTTGTGATGCTGATTGTTGTGCCATAACCTAAAGAGGTGTTACTTCCAATCTTGAGAACAGGCTCATCAAAGACCTTGCTTGCTCCGAAAGTAGACCTTCCAATACTGACATTATCTCCCACAAATATTTTTAGATGATTCCCCTCAATAAAGGGTATTCCATTTGGTAGCCGTAGGCTCTTGCCGACCCTTTCGCACCGCGCTTTAAATAAAGGGATTGCCCAAAACACACTAATAAACCATCTGATCCCTTCCTTCATAAAAAAGTCGAAATAATAAAGGGGAAGATGAATCGGCTTGAAGCTCGGCATATTAAAACGGATGACCGACTTGCCTAGAGCGTAAAGGAATGAGTAAAAAGGATTTTCCTTTCGTTTAATTTTCAGGATAAAATGGCTCAACATTTTCAACTTCCCGATTTTAAATCCGTTCTAAAAAAACACTTCCATGAAACCAATGAGTCCCTCAATACTGCCCCAACCGGCTAGCATCTGCTGAATGGCGTTTCTGGAGGTGAAAAGATTCATTCTCATGGTACCCCTGTAATAGGTCATAAAGTTGTCGAGCTCCATGAGCATCTCCGTAATCGTCGGATACATCGGAACCCGCTTCAAATTGTAGGGGTCGCTTTTGGGGGTGACCTTCCCGCCATACACAGAGTAGCAGCAATCGAATCCTGCGCTACGAACGATTTCCAAAACTTCGTCGCGTATGGCATCTGCCCTTCCGAAAGGAAAGGCAAATGTGTTGATCTGTTGACCAATCTCCTTTTCGATCCTCTCCTTGCAGGCGACAATCTCTTCCCTGGCCTCCTCGATCGGAGCCGTTCCAAGATCGACATGGTTAACGGTATGTCCCCCGATCTCAAAACCCATCCGGACGAGCTCCCTCACCTCGTCCCAGGTCATCATCAAATGCTTGATGGGGGAGTTATCATCCCAGGGGAAAACTCTTTCCGTATCAATATATCCGGTTGTGACGAAAAAGGTTGCGGGAAGATCATACTTCTTGAGAATTGGGGCAGCATGGAGAAAATTGTCTTTGTACCCATCGTCGAACGTGATTGCCACCGTATTTGGCTCAAAAGCCTCCCCATGTTTTACTTTCTTGATAAGGGTCTGTAATGAAATCGGATTATACTCTTTCCGGATAACCTTCATCAGCTCGTCGAACACATCTACGCGGGTCGTCAAAGAGTCGGAATCATCATCATTCACACGATGGAAGCAGAGGATATTCGCGTAATTGAGAGACTGATTCCTCAACCGTAAAAATCCCACCTTTTTCGCCAGTAGATAGCTCATAACCAGAAGTTGCCTATTAATCCCCATCGGTTAATTTGCTCCAGACAATAAGGGGATGACGATATGGTCCAGCAAAGAGTATGCTTTTTTGTTTAAATGAAGACCGTCTCCGCTGGTCAAGTCTGCTCTTAACCTTCGATCTGAATCACTCCTCCTCAAGGCAGCTTCCAAATCGAGAAGAAAAAAACCCTTCTCTTTCGAATATTTTTTAATCCAGTCATTGTATTCGAGAATATAGCTAAGCCGTTTTTCAAGATTGACTTTGCCCAGTGGGAAAACTTTCTTCAGAACATCCTTGAAATAGGGCACGCTCAAAAAATCAGGCGCGGTCACCGGCACCACCGTCGTGGGGATGGGGACGATGTTGTTTTTTGACAATTCCTCGATCCAGCCTTGCATGAGCCGCTTCTGTTTTCCGAAATCACCTGGAAAATAGGCGGCACACTCTTTTAGGAATACCGCGAATGGTCTATTCGAGGTCCTTTTCGTTATCTGGCTGACCGCTTCGCTTTTGTCGAAATCATATTCACCGATAAACTCAAACGTGTAACCGGTAACGCCGATCCTCTTCGGCAGCTCAGCGATATTCCAGGCGTGCCCCACCGACGCCCCCACCAAAATAATATGTTTTGTTTCTGAGCCGATCCTATGATTCAAGTCTATTCCCCTTAACATGGTAGTTACTGCAGAGCGAGTTTCGTTTGTTCTTGATGCATGGTTTTCGCTTTCATTATTGTAGGGATAACGATCTTATCCAATAGGGCATAAGCATCTCGATTTAAATGCATTCCATCCCCACTGGATAACTCCGGTCTTAACCTCCGATCGCTTTCATCCCTCCTGAGGGTACCTTCTAAATCGAGAACAGCCAAACCTTTTTGATCGGCGTATTTTCTGACCCAATCGTTAAACTCCACAACGTAACTCTGTCTTTTTTCGATATTGATCTTGCCCATCGGCAGATATTTTTTCATCAGATTTTTAACATATTGTACCGTAAACATCCGAGGAGAGGTCACCGGAACGACCGTTGCCGGAATAGGAATAATCCCGTTTTTTTGAAGGGCCTCGATCCACTTTTGCATCAGCTCCTTCTGTTCCTCAAACTTGCCGGGGAAATAGGTGGAACACTCCTTTAAAATAACAGCATCAGGTTTTGGATTCCGCATCAGGATTTCGTTCAACGCCTTGCTTTTATCGAAAACATACTCGCCGACGAACTCAAAGGTGTATCCTCCCGCGTCGATCCGATTCGGCAATTTCCCGATATCCCATCCTTCTCCGATCGAAGCGCCAAGAAGAATGACATGTTTTGTTTGGGGAGTTTCAGCCCCGCTTGTCGCCCCTCCCCCCAAGAGCAGAAGAGATAAAACGGCAAAAGCCCCGATTAAGGTTTTCATTTTACCCCCATCGACGGTTTATTGTTTCCCAGACCCTCACGCGCCGTGGTCCAGGTGGTATAAGTATCTCCTTTTATATACTTGATCCAACCGATAAAGATCGCAATGTTCACCACCATAAAAGTGTGAGACATCGATATCAGCCTGGAAAAATTTTTCATGCGTCTCGAATAACTGAGGAGACTCAAAATGTAAAAAAACAATTGGACAAGAAAAGCAGCGAGATAGATTATTCCCTGGTTCAGGAGAAAGAGATTTAAAACAAACGCGCTTAACAAAAAGAAGGGGACAAGCATCTTACTCACCTTATGAGACAGAAGTTCAAACGAAAAAAAACCGTATTTGAAGGGATTCATTAACCCCCTTTGGCTTACCAACGCCCGAATGGTCCTGTTGCTGATTCTGACCTGGCGGTTGAATTCTCCTTTCGTTCCCTTTGCAATCTTTTCGATACAGAATGCATTTTCATCCAGGATGCCTCGAAATCTTTTTCTGACGATCATCAGAGGAATCACAAAATCGTTGATATCGACACTCTGGAGCGGTTCATACAAGTTTTTTCGAATGGCGAAGATGGCGCCGTCCGCGCCGACACAAGAACCGGTACGGCTCTCCAAGATCTTGGTGATATTCTCAATTTTCGAGTAGACCCCGATCGAATCGAGCATCTTTTCGCCATTTTCGGAAATGTATTTGGTTCCTCCGGTGACAAAACCGATTCGAGGATCGGAAAAATGCGAGACCAATTTTTCGATGGCATCACGGTCATATTTTGAATTTGCGTCTGAGAATACGATAATATCCCCCTTCGCCAACGGAACCGCCTTATTAAGGCAGGCGGTCTTTCCGATTCTCCCCTCATACGATCGGAGGGTGACCGCCTGAGCGGCATATCGGGTGACGATCTGATCGGTCCGATCGGTCGATCCGTCGGAGATGACGACGATCTCAAAAAGATCTTTTGGATAACTTAGCGCGAGCGAATTTAAGAGTTTTTCTTCGATCACTTCTTCTTCATTATAAACAGAGATTAAGAGCGATACTTTGGGCTTGATCTTTCTGGGTTGAATTTCTTGTTTGTCCCATTTTACAAGAGAGATGAACCACAAAAGAATCGGGTAGCCCACATACGAATAAAAAACAGCGAATACACAAAACCAGAAAAAAAATGGGAGCATTGTCATATCGCGTTCATCCACATTGATTCAGCGATTGCTGATCGAACAATTGGCAACCCACCGGAGGTCTTTCGATGGAGACTCTTGGACAAGGAGTTGACAAACATTTTTTTTGTCCCACTCCGAAAGATAAGGATGGGTAGGTAACGCCAGAAGCGTCTCCGCCATCCTTTTCGCCACAGGAAAATCGCTTCCCTTGAAATGGTCCTTGATCTCTTCGATTTCATTGATTGGCACCGGGTACATCAGGCTGAGGCCGAAACCTTGTTTTCGTGAGAGGGCATAAAGCCGGTCTCGATCTTCATGGCGATTCATCAGAATAGGTAGCCGGAGGTAGGAAACGGCGCTTTCCTTCCTTACCGGTTTCAATTGTAAATGTTCTCTGAAGTATGCTGCTGTTTCTGTCCTCTTTTGGTTCGATCGTTCCAGATGTTTCTTCCAGTTTCCCAGGAGAACGGCCTTCATTCCCGACAACTTCTTCACCGGGAAATCCCGATGAAAAAACGTCTCCCCTAGTTTAAGAAAGGGAAGACCGGCCGGAAACCAGTAAAGGGCTGGACGAATAAAGAGGGTCATCAGCACAAGCTGTAGAAATTCCCCGATCGTTTCGCCCATCCGTGGCGCTTCGAGGTCATGATAATACCGACGGATTGCCTCGGCGATCCGGTCAGAATTTGTGACGACGATCCCGCCTGAACCGCAGGTAATGTTCTTTCCACGGCCCAGGCTAAAAAAACCAACGTCTCCGAGTGTGCCGAGCTTGGCCCTTTTGTAGTTCCCCCCCATTGCCTGAGCGGCATCTTCGACGACATAGACATCCCTCTCTCTGCAAAGGCGATTGACACGGTCCATATCCGAAGGAATCCCGAAGAGGTGGCTAGGAATGACGCAGAGGGTATCTTCAGTCACCGCTGCTTCCAGAAGTTGATAATCAAAATCGAAGGTCGAAGCATCAACATCACACAAGGCCACTTCAAGCCCTGCTTTCAAAATAGCCGAAGGAACGGAAAAACAGGTATACGCCGGAATGACAACCCCTCTCTTCGGGGAAAGCGACTTCAGCGCGAGCAAGATCAACGTTAGCGCCGCCTTTCCGGATGAAACAAGGAAAAGGTGTTTGACGCCGAAATAGGCTTTCATCTCCTCTTCAATTCGTTGAGTTGAAACGCGATCGGTAAAGAAACCGGTCAAACCGCGTCCGAGATCTTTCCAATCAAGCGGCGCCGCTGCCGGAGGGATCGTCCTCTGAATTTTCATGGAAGATTCCTCACGATCGAAGGACCGATCAGCTTTGTTAGGGCGACCGGAAGTTTTTTCCAGAGATGGATCGCTGCCGCATATTTTGGATTTTTGGGGTTCAACTCTGGAAGCGGCTCTTCATTTCGCATCCAGTAATACCAATACATCGGAACAGGGTTAGCTCCCCATTGCTCCTTAAATCTGTAAGTCCCTTCCCCCGGTGTCGAGCGGCCGAAATCAAAGACCCGGTATCCTCTCTCGCAGGCCAAGCCAAGGGCGGTCCAGTAGAGGAGCATATTGGGGCTGGAGCGGTTGTATCCCTTGAGTGAAGAGGCCCACGGAATTTCAATGGTTTCCCGGAACCCGATCAGAAACCCGGAGGCGACCGGAAGCGCGCCTTGGTAAACGGTGCAGATCCAACTCGTGTCTGGAAATGTTTCCAGGATATTTTTAAAAAATAGCTTCGGATAAACAGGTGTCCCAAGGTCCCGCATGTTTTCAGAGAAAACGGTATAAAAACTGTCCAGTTCGTCGACCTTCCCAATTTTCGAGACCATCCCTTCTTTCGTTGGTCTGCGAATTTGGCTCCTCAGCTTGGCGTCGAACGTCCTGAAAAGTTCATCACTGTTGGAAGGAAGGGCAAGCCGCATCGACACCTTCGCGGTTTTGTATGGAAGACCGATATTCAAAGGGGTCTCTTGCCGCAATTCAATGTGGGACATTCCCTCTTTTTTGGCGCATTGAGCCGCTTCTTCCAAGAACGCGGTCGTTACGGAATCATCATCGCCGCAAATACCACCATAATTAAAGTAGGGGAGAGAAACCATAAAATTTCCAAAAAGAAAACTTTTTAGATGAACCGCCGGAAAAACCCCTCGGATATTTCTAAACTGGTCTTCTGCATACCAGTAATAGGTTTTCTGTCCGAAACTCTTTTCAACGACCTCCTTCCAACCGATATGGTGATACAGGGTCGAAGTGGGAGCGCTTTTGACATATCCTTCCCATCGTGCGAGATCTTTCGGTTGGTATAAAACGACCTTTATCAATCCTATCTCATCACAATTTTGGCCATCGATTTAAAAAACCGGAGCGTGAGCCAGATCATCAGGGGCCATCTTGGCTTATAAAAATGGAGTCCAAGGGAGCGGTCTCCTCGATCAGCCCAATGGAACTTATACTCCTCGTACCCTTTGAGAAAATTATACTCCGAATACCCTTCGGTAATCGCTTTTTCAATCGAAAGTCCCACCAAGATATTTCCAATGCTGATATTTTTATTGAACGAATGGTCTACCGCCATCAGATACATCAAAAGGCTCTCTCCGCAGCGTAAATGCAAGAGTCCGGCGATGGTTTTTCCATCCACATTCAAGAGATCGAGCTGAACTTTGTCCTCTCCCTGAGAATGAAGAAGAACCTTCTCAACAAAGAGAAGAAGCTCATCTGCATTGTCCCACCGCTGTTGATAAAGTGCCTTGAAGTCCTTGAGCACCGGCCCGATCTTCTCCCGTCTCAAGGAGTCATGACGAACCGCCCCTTCTCGCTCTAATAGCCTCAAGTGCCTTGAATATTGTTGTCTCCTATTAGGAGACAACCGCGCCAAAAAGTCTTCACGTGTTTTGGGAAGAACGAGGGAAGGGCAAAAAGCCCCTGCTTCCACCTCGGAATACTTTCCGTCTTCCTGCATCTGCTCTATAAAGTGAAGGAGAAATAAAGAATCGGACGGGACATCCAAAAACCCGAAACAGTCCCACTGAGAAACGGCTTCTTCAAAAAGAAACCGATAGATCGACCGGGCGACCTCTTTCTCTTTCCCCTTCTTTGCGAAAACATCCAGATAGTCCGACCCCGCCTCCGGCGTCCCGAGAAACTCGATCCGCCTCATCGGGAATCCGCCATATCGGATTTTCCGTATGCACCAAGGGGCAATACCAATGAGGGTGTTCTCATTGTGAACCGTCAGAATATAGAGTTTACTGTCTTCTTTCAGGAAGACCTCTGCCCAGGGGTAGAGCCATTCCCATGTGAGAAAAATGCGATCCGACCCCGACCGACGAAGGAGATCGTTCCACTCTTTGGAAAGTGCTTGCCACCCTTCCATCGAAGTGACAATATTTATTTTGTGATCGCGGCTCATTGCGGCAAGAACTCCGGAAGCAATGGCCGGATTGCTTTGATGAATGATTGACTCTGAACCGATTGCTTCAAAAGATCCTCCGGATGAGAAAAATCAGCGGTTACCATCACGATAGCGCCGTCAGTTCTTGCTTGCAACAACGACCCGATCATCGTCTCTTTTTTCGCTTGATACCAATCGGCAACGTCGCGGCCATGCAGATAATACCAAAATAGGGTCAGTTTCTTTGGATTTCCGTCCTCTATCACACGATTCACTTCAATCAGGTGATTGTCATCAAGGCTTATTCTTATCTTTTCGGCATTGCGATGGAGTCCGGAGACTTTATAGTTAATCAGCTTTTTTTCACGATCCTGGGACGCATAATACCCAACATACAAACGAAGGGAATCTCCGGTGTTTGTCTGATAGCTCCTTGAAAGTTCTTCATCCACCCCAAAAGTACGATAGAACAAATAATCTGGTGATGTTTCTTTCCCAAACCACTCTGCCAGTTGAATGGGAAAATTCTTTAAAGGCGCCTTTAATGGCGTCGGTTGCTGTTGATAGAGATGAAGGTAACTCCCTATCAGGAACAAGACGGCAGAAAGAAAGAGCCCTATGTTGGGGAGCTCAGTTTTTTTTAGAACGAGCCCTGGTCTGTTTTTCGGATTGAATGCTTTGGCCGACAGTGCCGAAGGCGCAGCAGGCTTCGACAGAATCCACACCCCCGCAAAAATCGTCCCATAACCGATCAGGGAGACAGAAAGTCCCTGTAGAACGTGGAAGGGACCGTGAAGATCTCCTGCAATGCCGTAATACGAAAGTGCCCCAATCAGGGCAACCCGGAGTACATTACTGAAGGCCGCAATGGTGACGGAAAACCCAAGAAGAAGGGTCCTTCTCCACCATCCAATCAAAAAAAGATAGGCCATGGGAATTCCGATTGCAATCACTGCAATCAGATAGTTGACCCCGCTACAAATATCGGCCACTTCCAGGGTGATATTTGGTAATTCAATATAGACTCCATTTCGATAGACAGGGATACCGAAAAACCGTAGAAGCCGCGTCCCCAGATTCGCCGAAAAAAATTGAAAGGGAAGATGAAGCCGTTCTGTAATAAATCCCCAAAGCGGAATCATAAAAAGAAGATAGGCGATTGGAAACCACAAGTAACGAAGCGACCCCCCCCCCAACATCAGAAGAACGGCCCCCATCAGGGTCACGATCAGCGAGAGTTCTTCAAGCAAGGCAATGCTGCTCGCGTGACCGACGACCAGCATCGATAAACCGGCCAGAAAGAGGAGACCCCCTTTAAGATAGTCCGGCGCCGGTTCGATCTCGCGGAGCTTTTCTCTTTGGACCCAAACCAGATAAAGGCTGATCCAGGGGATGAGAAAACCATACGAATAGATGTCGTTGCTCCACCAGAGGCGGACCAAGGTCATAAACACCTGGACATAACAAAACACGAGGGCGAACAGGAGCAGTCCCGCCGACCCCAGAACTTGCCAATTGATTAAAAAAGTCTCTTTGGCATTCGAAAGAATGACCGATTTTTCTGAAAGCTTCATGGGTATCGTGACAGAGAAGAGGGCCTGATCCCTTAGATGAGGATCTCACCCACCTCTTCGACCAGTAATGGTTTGGAATGCATATAGCGGGTGGCGTTTCTCTTGACATCGATATCCCGATAAACCCGTTCTACCTGTTGAGGAGTTAAGCCAACCTCTTCTGCAGCCTCGGCGGTGGAAACCCCCGCATTTTTTGCGTAAAGACAGAGATCCATTTTGTCGTAGGGAAGGGAGAAATAAAACTCCTCCTGCGACTGTGGTAATGAATAGGTATCGGTCGTCGGCGGACGCTGACGAATTTCAGCCGGAACACCCAAATAGGCCGCTAATTGATAGACCTGCGTTTTATAAAGATGGGCAATTGGTTTGATGTCGGCCAAACCATCCCCACCTTTCACAAAAAACCCCTGATCGTATTCCAACCGATTTGGCGTTCCCGCTACAACATATTGCAGCCGGTCTGCATGGTAGTATTCAAAAAATTTTCTGGCGCGCTGCTTCATGTTTGTCGCGGCAACAATTCCAAGATATGACTTTACATTCAAGCGAACCGTCTGCTGTTCTCCCTTTGGCGATTCAATGACCAAGTGAAAGAAATTAAAACCGTCTTTCTCTAGGATGTTGGCCAAGACGATCTTCGATTTATATCCCTTTCCATATTCAGGGACTTGAGCCCGGATCGCTTCGTCTCTTCGTTGATAACATCCTGCCGCTTGTAGGAGAGGTCCGATATCTTCAAGGACGCTATCGATGCCAAGAGAATCGGCCAGAAGGCGGCCGAGCTTTATGCTGTCGTCAGAGGAATCCAGTTCCGGCATGAACAGTCCCAAGACCCGCTCACGCCCCAACGCCTTGGCGCAAAGGGCGGCAGTCACGCTGCTGTCAATACCGCCTGACAGGCCAACAACCACCCCTCTCCTTTTTAATTTGTGAAACACCTGCTCTCGTAAGATCTCCTCAATTTCCTGGGAAACCTGAGCGGTATCGATATTTAAAACTTCTTTCGAAAATTTTTTCATCGACAGTGTACTCCTAATGGGCTGTCCGCACCGGTACTTTGAATGCGGCCCGACTGATTTCACGAAGCTCCTGCCTCAAGACCTTGCCGGAGAAAGATTTGGGAAGTTCCTTCACCAGACAAATCGCCTTGGGCCTTTTATAAGGGGCCAGATGTCGGGCGCAATAAGCAAGCAGTTCCATATCGGTTGGTTGATGGTCTTGTTTTGGGGAAACCACGCCGCAGATCGCCTCTCCCAAAACTGGGTCATCGACACCGACGACACCAGCTTCTCGGACACCTGGATGACTCAGGAGCACTTCTTCAATTTCAACAGGGCTGATACGGTATGCGCCTGATTTGATCATCTCACAGTTACGGCCGACGATCGTCAGATATCCCTCTTCATCCATACATCCCATGTCCCCGGTTCGAAGCCACCCACCTTGCAAGACTTTGGCGGTCGACTCCGGATCTTTCCAGTAGCCTTGCATGATATTTTCTCCGAAGGCATGGATCTCTCCAACCGCACCCGGTTTGGCAGCCTCTCCCCCCTCTTTTACGATTTTCAGGGTCACGCCCGGGATCGCTCTTCCTGCAGATCTCCCTCTTTGAAGAAGATCCTCAGGAGGCAGGAAGGCTAACCTTGCTGTCGCTTCGGTTTGACCATACATTAGATAGATTTTTTTCTCGGGAAAAACAGCCCGCAGCCGCTTCAGGAGTTCAGAGGGCATCGGCCCGCCGGCATTCGTCAGGTAACGCAACGTTGGAAATGGATGGTTTTTAAGATTCGCTTGGTTCAATAGAAGGGCATATGTGGATGCCACGCCGGAGAAACCGCTCACCTGTTCTTTTCCGATCCTTTCCAGAATGAGGTTTGGATAGACGAAGCTATTTTCAATGACCAGTTTTCCCCCGACAAATAAATGTGTGAGCATGACCGAGTTCCCGTAAGCATAGACAAACGGGAGGACTGCCACGATGGAGTCTTCCGGACTCAGCTGAAGATAAGCCAGGATAGAGCGGGTATTTGCGATCAAGTTTTGATGAGAAAGCATCACCCCCTTCGGCCGCCCCGTTGAGCCGGAGGTGTAGATGATTTGAGCCAGTTCAACCGGACTTTTTTCCGTCTCACCGTGGAACCGATTTGGGATGAGCTCATTTTCTCTTAAAATAAATTGCAGACAGGTTGACTTAAAATCGTTGGAAAACCATTGGCGTATGGAGGGAGAGACAATTAAAGCTTTCGCGCCAACATGGGAGATCGTCCTCGAAACTTCCGACACGGAAGCCTGTGGATGAAGGGCGATGACACTTCCTCTCCGATTCATCACTGCCAGATAGGCGGCGATATATTGGGCAGAATTCTCCATCCATAAAAGGGCTCGATCCCCTTCGGAAAATCCCGCTTCAGACAGCTTTATCTCAAGATCGGCGGCACATCCCCCCAAATCGGCATAGGTCCAATGGTGTTCTTTATGAACAACAGCCACCCTCTTTGGCCAGCGGTCGATTGTGTGCGCGATGATCTCTTCCAATCTCATCATGTGGTTCCTGTGACGACTCCTGATTTTTTCTGAACAAACCGAGTGAGCCGAGAGATAGTATCGAAGTTTTCTGGAAGGATTTCTTCATCATTGACGGTGATACCAAAAACCTCCTCAACAAAGGAAACCAGATGGACGACTCCTGTCGAATCGATGATCCCCTTTTCCAAGAAAGACTCTTCGTCGCCTAATGTTTTAGATGTGTCCCCGAAAAGAAAAGTATCGGTAATGAATGCACACAACCGCTCTTTGATTGAGTTTCCCAAAGATATCCCTCCGGTTCTTAATATATGTAAGTATACCTTCTGTTTTGCGTTTTGAAGCGTGATACGATTTTCCGTTACGTGTATGAAGAGCTATTTAAGACTTAAAAACGAATCTCCAGGGAATACGGCATTGAGATCCGGTTTCTTCTTTTTTATAAACTGCTCGTACAGCAGTTGAACCGACAAAGATCCAACCAGTGCCATCCCATCTTTTATCCCCATTTTTTCTTGACGGCGGCACCGTGCGAGAAGCCCATTCAGTGGTTTTGTTGAAAAGATGCCGGCATCATCGAGTCGCCCCGGAGAGAAGGCTTCGTCTACATAACCGAATCCTTTCCCATTTGGGAAAAGAGCGGCCTGGTCCGGAGCACGGTAAGGTTGTTTTTCTCTATTCAGAATCGCAGACGGTAATTTCCCTTCGGCACCCTGGCGTAGAACATGCTTTTCTCTCAAGCATTTCAACTTGAAATGAGGCGGAATGGTTGCGGCAAATTCGACGACCCGATGATCTAAAAACGGATAACGGCCTTCGACGCCGTGCGCCATTGCCATCCGGTCTCCTTGCGAAGCGAGAATATATCCAGGAAGAAGGTAGGCCGATTCGAGATACTGAGCTTGTGAGAGGGGATGCCACGTTGAGAAGGCCAACGGCAACTCATCTCGAAGCTCGGCGATAGGATCGTATCCCTTCAATGCTTCCTTCATCTTCTCGGAGTAAAGACCTTTTAAGGAAGAAGTTACTCGCCAGCGAGGAGCGTGGGAATAGAAGGGATCATTCGTTTCTTCCAAGCCCTGACCGAAGAAGGCGGTTAGATATGCGGCGGCTTGTCCCTTCATCTCGGAAAGATATGGATAAAGGCGCCGCAACAGGAGGGGACGCATCCGAGATTTGGGTGCTTGAGCCCAGAACCGTCGTACCTTCGCTTCCTTAAATATATCATACCCGGCCAGGACCTCATCCGCCCCCTCCCCGGTGAGAACGACTTTGATTCCTGCTTCGCGGACCCCTTTTGCCAGGAGCATCATCGGAACTGGTGCCGTTCGAATGATTGGTCTTTCTGTGTGCCAGATCGCTCTCGGGAAAACCTCGCCGATCTGCGTGCTACTGCATCGAAAGGCATGATGTTCTGTGCCAAGATGGCGAACAACCATCGATTGAAAGGCGCTCTCATCAAAGTCTTTGGCTTCGAATCCGATCGAAAATGTTTTTAACCGATCATTGATTCGGTGCCTGGAAAGGGCGGTGATCACGGAAGAGTCGAGCCCTCCACTAAGATATGTGCCGACCGGAACATCGGCGCGAAGGCGAATCTTCACCGCTTCGTCCAAAAGCTGCATCAAAGTCTCGGTGTACCATTTTTCGGGGTGAGGATGAGACAGTCTGGACTCTTCCATCGAAGGGAACGGAAGGTCCCAGTACTGGTCGATCCGGGTTCCCCTTTCGCTCACTGTCATTGTGTGACCGGGGGGGAGCTCGTTCACTCCGATGAAACCGGTCCGGGGAGGGATCGGAAACCAAAACGTGAAGACCTGATCGATAGCAAAGGGATCGATTTCCCTTGGAAGAGTCGGGTCTTCAAAAAGGGCCTTGATCTCCGAACCGAAAAGAAGGCTTCCATTGTGCTCGGTATAAAAGAGCGGCCTCACTCCCATTCGATCTCTTGCGAGAAGGAGTTCGCGCCGTCTTCCATCCCATAGGGCAAAAGCAAATTGGCCATTGAATTCCCTGACGCAGTTTTCACCCAGCTCTTCATAAGCATGCACGATTACTTCAGTGTCTGAACCGGTCTTAAAGGTGTGTCCCTTAATGATCAGGGATGATCTGAGTTCATGGTGGTTATAGATTTCCCCGTTGAAAACGACCCAGATCGAACCATCCTCATTGCACATTGGTTGATGCCCACCGGAAAGGTCGACGATGCTGAGCCGGGTATGTCCCAACCCGAGATCATTCGAGAGGTAGGTTCCTGAATCGTCCGGACCGCGATGATCGAGTGTTCCAACCATTCGATCTAAGAGAGCCCGATTTACAGGCACTTTTGAAATTATATTCCAAATGCCAGCTATTCCGCACATCGCTCTCTCTAGTGATCTAGGGAATGAATACTTTTTTAGTCGATCGACCTGTTACTCATTACGAGTGAGGACCCGCTCCAACAGTGCAGGATTGATATTCCGTTGCCTTTCCCAAAAGAGGGGCCTGGGTCATTATTTTTTCTTTCAAGGTGCGGAGAGGGGCAAACCGGAAGTCTTGAAGCAGTTGCCGGAGACGTGGTTCGGTCTTATTAAGATTGACATAATGTCGGAAACGGGACCGAAAACTTCCGTTAATCCGGGGTTGGATCGGGTCAATCTCCCATGGGTGGAGGTAAACGTTGGCTGGAATCCCCTCATGATCATTGAGGCGACGGATCGCCCATTGACTATACCGATAGGGGAAGAGACGGAAATAGCCTCCCCCTGCGGCCGGTACATTCCACCCCATGATCCGAACCGTTGATAAAGGAAATTCCAGGAGTCGGGCACCATTCGAAAGCGAATGAAAATAAGGATAACGACGTGCGTTCGGAATGCCATAAAGATCGTGATGGATTGGGAAGATACTCGAATCATATTCGAATCCAATTTTCTGGAGGAAATCGAGACACCAGAGGGTTTCACGGATAATCGAATAGCTCGGGGCTCGGTAGCCAATCACTGGGATACCGCTGAGATTTTCTAAAATTTCTTTTGATCGCTGTGTATCCTCCTTGAACTCCTCTCGGCTCATTCGATAAATAAGGCGGTGCCGATAGCCGTGAGAGGCGATTTCATGCCCCTCTTTTTGGATGGCGAGCACCAGTTGAGGATATTTCTCTGCGATCCAGCCGAGAATGAAAAAAGTCGCTTTCACTTGGTAGAAATTTAGAATCTCGATGATTCGCCATGTATTGGCAACCACCCTACTCTCATGACGACTCCAATCTTCAAAGCGGATTTGCGGCTCAAAAGCGGCTACTTGATAATAATCTTCAACATCAATCGTCAACGCATTGACAACATCCAAGGGACCTGGGAGGAGCCGTCTTTCAGGCGCCGGTTTCAACGGGCTCCCTCCCGGCTAAAAACCACCTTAATGGTTTCGATCACGATTGTCAGATCAAAAACAGGAGAAAGATGTTTAATATAATAGAGGTCGAATTGAAGTTTTTCGAGGGCATCCTCTTCTGTCGCCCCGTAAGAATACTTTACCTGGGCCCATCCGGTTAAACCCGGTTTTACGCTGAAACGGAGATCATAATAAGGAATTTTTTTCCGAAGTTGGTCCACAAAAAGTGGTCGTTCCGGTCGGGGTCCCACGAAGCTCATCTCCCCTTTTAAAACATTGATCATCTGGGGGATTTCATCGAGACGAAGCATCCGCATAATCCTGCCCAGTCGTGTCACGCGAGGGTCATTTTGACTCGCCCAGACTGGACCGGTTCCACGTTCTGCGTCTTGATGCATCGACCTGAATTTGATCACCATGAAGAGTTTCCCATTTTCTCCAACTCGTTCTTGTCGATAGAAAATCGGCCCTCGTGAGTCAAGTTTGATCAATACGCTTAGGGCCAGAAAAACAGGTGATAAAAGGATCAGTCCGGTTGAAGCAAGAAGAAGGTCAAGAAGATGCTTGGCAAGCCTCATCATGGTTAGTCGGTTGAATCCTTCGCTGAAAATCAAACTACTGGGCCTCAGAAATTTGACAAGGATTTTTCCGGAGATCTTCTCGTAGAAGGAGATCCCCTCGACCACCTCTACGCCCTGCACGCGAAGCCGGAGGAGGGCTTCGACGGGAAGCTGCCTTCTTCGATCATCCAGTGCGATCACTACCTTACGAATATCATGTTCTTTAAGGATGTTCTCCAGTTTTACCCATTCCTCGCCAAGCTTATCTGGAATATCGGGATTCCATTTAAACTGTGTCGGAAGGTATCCGAGGCCTTGCTGGTGGGTTAAGGTTTCCACAATAAGCGTCCCAAGCGGACCAGATCCGATGATCAAAATAGGCGTATCCCAATGTTGTGTAGAGACCAGGGTCTGGTATCCCAGGCGTAGTCCGATGAGCACAACGGGAAAAAGAGCCAAGTAATTCCAAAAGTACCGCGATGCTACAAATTCAGAAGGTACCAGCAAATAGATCGCAAACAAGATCCCCGCCGCCAGGACGATTGCCCGTAAATGTTTGATCCAAAATTCCTTGAGAGAAAAGCGAGGGAAAGACGGCCGGAGCTCATTATAGTAGAGAGAAATCTGCACAACCAATGGGACAAGAAGGAGCCCATCCCATCTGATCCCCGTTTTAGTCCACCAGATCAAAAACAGGAAGATCAGCATGTTTTCAAAAATAAAATAAATGGTATCCCGAATGGGAAAATATCGATTAAAGATTCTGATCATTTCGCAATACCCATATTATCCCCATAAAAGACTCGTCAGTAGCCATACTCGTAATACTTCGAAGGCCAATCCATTTTGGCCCGGTTGAGAACGCTCCCAATTACTTTTTCAGGGCCGAGTGATTTTATTGCCTGGGAAAGGGCTTGCTGAGGAACCTCCCCCGCACCCACAACGAGGATCACCCCGTCAACCGCTTGGGAGATGAGACTCATATCGAAGAGAGGAAGAATCGGCGGCCCATCGACCCAAATGTAATCGAACCAGCTTCGCACCTCATTCAAGAGCTCTGGAACTTTCCCCGATGTCCAAACATTGTCCCCTCTTTTAAGGGAGCGTCCCATTGGAAGAACAGCCACATTCTCGACCGGACCTTTCTTCAATGCATTGCCAAGTTGTAGTTTTCCATCCACTACTTCGACCAGGCCGGACTCGTTTGCCATCTTGAAGCGTTTTGCCAGTGCCGGGTGGTTGTAGTCACCGTCGATGATGAGACATCTCTTACCAAAGTCTCTTCCGCATACAACCGCCAGATTTGCGGCCGTGGTCGTTTTGCCTTCTCCTTTGATCGAGCTCGTGAAGGCGATGATCTTCTTTTGTGGTGTCCGGCAGATCTGGTCAACCTTCGTGAACAGCATCCTGTAGCGGTCGGAGGAAACCGAGTCTCTCCGGGAGAGTGTGACCAGTTCATCTCCTCCCTGAAAGTCAGGAATGATTCGCTTCGTCATCTGTTTCCCCATCATGGACCATCGTCCTACTTATTTTTTTTTCGGAAAATCGCCACTCTTCATCAAAGTCCGGAATAGAGGCGAGTACTGGTACTGAGGTAATTCGTTCGACCTCATCCGGTTTCCGGATCGACCCGTCCAGGCGCTCTCTTACAAAAGCCAGTGCAAGGCCGACCCCCAGTCCTCCGACCAAGCCCCCAAGACCTATCTTCATCGGATCTGGTTTGAACGGTTTTTCTGGAAGGTTGGCCGGATCAAGAATTCGGAACTGCTCCCCCTTCTGTTTCTTTTCGAGGTTCTCTGAAATTTTAGCATTGAGTTTTTTGTCGTGAAGGCTTTGGTAATTTTTCTTTGTATTCTCATAATCGCGTTCTAGAACGGCTAATTCCTGCTCGCGTGAGGGGGCGGTTTCTACACGACGCTCATAGACCTGAATTTGCCGTTGAAGGTCTCGTTCCCGTTCGCTCAACCGCTTTGATTCTGCTTCCACTTCTTGAATTTGACTTTTCAGATCGGACAGACGCCTCTGTTCCAGGTCTAAATCGAGGGGAGGTCTCGCAAGCGCATCCCCCCTGTGATCGGGAGCAGCCAACCCGCCCCCTTCTGGTGGGGGAGGCGCTTCAGTTATTTGTCCTTCGACAAGCCGACTCTCCAGTTTTTCAATTTCCTGTCGAAGCATCACCACATCTGGGTAGTTTTCTTTATATTCCCCCAAGAGATTTGCAAGATCTCTTTTTCGCTCGTTCAACAACAGCATGAGAGCCGAACGGGAGCGCGACTCTTGGGAGTGATTCGTCAGGGGCTGCCCTGGAGTGGTTCCGATTGGTCCCCTCCCCGTCAGTGTTATTTCATCCATTTGTTGTTGTGTCATTTGAATGGTCTTTTCGAATATTGTTTTCCGGTCTTGGGCCGCTCGTTTCGCCAATTGGGTCCCGAGCAACTCCGACTGCATCCGATCGAGCGAGCGGAGGTTCGCCTCCAATTGTTGTGGCAGTTCGCCCATATAAGCCCGCTTGAATTGGCCGATCTGCGCCTCCTGACGTTCCAAGGTTTCTTTAAGAGTGGTCAGTTCGTTATCCAAAAACTCGGTCGTCCCCTCGACCATTTGCTCGCGAATTTTCAGGTTTTCCTCGATAAAGAGGGAGGCCAGTTCGTTTGTCACATTCATTACGGTTAAGGGGTTTTTCCCCTGGAAAGAAAGCGAAAACGCCTCGACGTTATTGTTCCTCGCCGTGGTTGTTTTTACTTCGATGTTATTCCGCATTAAGCCGACGACTTCTTCACTCGTCATTTCTTTTGATCCGTCGGAATAAAGGCCGAACTTCCGAATGATTTTTTCGAGAAGGGAACGGCTCATGATCTGTTGTTGTATCGTTGAGAGACGTCCTTCAACCGTCCCCGTCACAGCCGATTTGACATATTCTTCCGGAACTGTTTGGGCTTCAACCAGAATAAGAGTGGTTGACCTGTAAGTCTTCGGGAGCTTCAAAATGAGTGCAATTGAAACCAGAATTCCAATGACGAGTGGGATGATGATCCAAAACTTTCGGCGCCATGCCATCGTCAAATATTCAAAGAAAAGTGTCTGGAACTCTCTATTCTCTTGGTCCATTTCCCCTGGTGTCCTCTCTTAAATCTTCTCGGTGGTATGTCTAAGAATTGTAAAAATCTCGAATCCGGTTTGTAAAACAGGAGCTTGCGGTGATCCGGAGCCATCCCTGGGAAAACTTCATGATATATAGTAAAATGTATGTGATCACTTCCTAGAGATCAATCCCCTCAAAAGGGGGGGGCATCATCCCTCTTTAAAAATTTATAATACATTGAAATTAAATAATACTTAATCTACGTATTATTTTTAAATAGGGACCTTGTAATGATTAGTTTCTGATTATGTTAAGTATAATTATATAGTATATTGTGCCTAATATTAAGTTCTCATTTTATCATAATCTCATTTAAGTTGGAGTTCAGAGGTGGAGGATAGTAGGACCTTTGATTTTTTGATAGAAACATTCAGGAAACTGACAGCTTTTTATGTAGAGAGCCTCAGTAATAACACTTGTCTTTGGGTTAGCCCCCTATGAAGTGTCTCAGTAATGGTTTTACAGTCCATTCATCCTGAGCGTGTCGAACCAAGAACGGATTAATATCGTTCATACCTCGACACGCTCAGGATGAACGGGGTATGTTAAAGAAGTATTGGAGACACGACACTAACTATGGTGGGGGGCGAAAGGATTGGGATTGTTTTGAAGTCAGCAGTATAAGTAGAAAAACCTACGGATAAGTAACATTATATATACTCATAGTCCCTGAAGTGTTTTTTCCGCTTCATCCGAGCCCGGGAATATCTTGCTTAACCTTAATGACTCAGCGAGTTCTCTTTTGGCATCCTCTTTCTGTCCGTTTTTATAATATGCCATGCCGAGGTGGTATCGAACGACGGGGTTCTGAGAAAGCTTGGCGGCGCTCTCTTCCAAAAGGGAGATCGCTTTCAGATAAACATTCTTCTTATAGTAGATCCAGCCGAGCGTATCCGAAATTCCCGGATCATCGGGATGTTTTTCCTTCGCCATCTGCGCCAGGTCTAACGCACGGTCGATATTTCCGCCATGTTCAGCATAAAGCCATGCCAGGTTATTTGCCGCAGGGGTAAATGTTGAGTCTATTTCAAGTGCCTTTTCATATTCCTTTTGCGCTTCATCATGTTTCTGTTGCCCGTCGTAAATCACCCCCCGTAACATATGAATTTGGGGCGCATTTGGTTTGACTTTCAGGGCTTCATCCAGTCGATGTAAGGCCTGATCGAATTTTTTCTCATGGGCATATAGATTTCCAAGATCGATATATGAAACCAGGTCATTCGGATTCACTTCGATTCCTTTTTGAAGGGCCTCTTCGGCTTTCTTGAGGTCCCTTTTCGTAATATAGAGTTTGGCCAAAAGAGAATACAAAGCCGAATTTTGAGGCGATACTTCTATCTGCGTGATCACCCGTTTGAGTGCCTTCTCAAGGTCTTTTTTGGAGAGGTCGATTGAGACGATTCGTGCCAATGCCTCAACATGATTGGGATAAAGAGAGAGCGCTTTTTCAAAGAGGGGAACCGCCTCCTGTTCCTTTTTCTGGCTGTATCGAATCAGGCCCAATTTGTAGTAACCGATCGGGTTATCCGGAGCCGACTTCATGACCTGTTGATAAACCGCCTCCGCCTTTTTAATCTCCCCTTTCAAGAATGACGCGTCTCCCAAAATCACCTGCGCCGTCAGATTCCCCGGGTCCAATGCGGTCACCCGTTCCGCTTCAGAAGCGGCAAGGTCAAATGAACGCGACTGGAGATAAATGTCGGCCAGAACAAGCCGGGCCCGGAAGTCATTCGGATTCTGCTTGACCGCCTCTAAAAACGCCCCCTTCGCTTGTTGAGGATGATGATCGGCGAGCAAGGCAAGCCCAAGGTAATATTGCCCTGAAAAGAGGGACGGTTCGGACTGGATCGCCTTCCGCAGAAATGTGACCGCTTCGCCGCTCTTGTTCTCGGTAAGGAGGAACCGTCCTTTTAGCAAAAGTCCCTCCGGGTTTCCCTCGTTTTTGCCAAGGATTTCTTCAATCATCCCCTTCGCTTCTTCTTTCTTTCCCTGACTCAGGTAGAAATCCGCCAGCTTTTTCCAGACAAAAATCGATTCCGGCTTTGCCTCTTTTGCTTGTCGATAACTCTTTTCCGCTTCTTCCATTTTTCGAAGGCCGGCATAAAAATCGCCGAGTGTGATCAACGGCTCAGGGTCTTTCGGGTCGAGACGGGTCGCTTCGATCAACCGCATCTCCGCTTCTGCGGTCCGTTTTTCAATGATGTAAAAATTCGCCAATCCGAAATAGAGAAATTTGTTCTTGGGCGCGATCGAGAGCCCTTTTTGGTAGTAAGATTCCGCTTCTTTCGGTTGACGGGTATAATGATAAAACCGAGCCAGATGGATGTGACTTTCGACCGATTGCGGATCGATGGCGAGGGCCTTTTGAAGGAGGGCCTCTGCGGCAGCGGGATCCTTCTTCATTAGGGAGAGGCCGGCGAATTCGTAATAGGTCGGCAGACGCTTCGGGTCAAGGTCGAGCATCTCTTGATAAATCTTTCCAGCCTCATCGAGACGGCCTTCCCGCTGGTCGATTCGTGCCTTGATGGAGAGCGCACCCAGGTTATCCGGTGCTTTTTCCAACACCCGGTCGGCTTTTTCCCATGCACTCTTGAGGTCGTTGGCCGATAAGTAAAGCATGGCAAGGTCGACTTGGGCATCAATCAGTTCGGGTCTTTGCTCCGTCACCTCGCTCAAGAGTTTAAACCCGTTCCGAAGATTCGCCGTACCCCCGAGTTTTAGATAGATCCGTCCAAGTTGGTATTTTGCATCGGAATGATTCGGGTCGGCCTGCAAGACGTTTTTAAACTCGATCATTGCCTCTGGATATTTCATTTGAGAAACATATTCCATCCCCCTCCGAAAATGCTTCTCTTTCTTGGCCTCGGTCGAAGTGCAAGAGGATAACGCTGCAAGAAAGAACAGGGAGAAGACCACCAAGAGGATTGTTTTTAACTTCATGTTCACAGGAAAACCTCAAAAAGATCAGGCAGTTCGTATCAAATTCAAGGTATCCCAGAAAAGTCCAGTTGTCAAATGACGGAGCCCCTTCGATCCCAAGCTAGAAAATCCCCTTGACCGAGGCCGAGGCAAATCGCTATTCTCTTTGCGAAGAGAGGGGTTATGCCATCGGTCATCTTTCATCTTGCCTTTCCCATCCACCATTTGGAAGAAACAAAGCGGTTTTATGTCGATGGGCTGGGGTGTACCTTGGGGCGGGTTTCTGACAAGGCAATCACATTGGAATTGGGAGGACATCAGCTCGTGGGACATCTCTCCCCGCCGGTTGAACCGCAGAAGGGGATCTACCCGCGTCATTTTGGCCTGATCTTCGGATCCGAACAGGATTGGCAAGCCTTGGTCGATCAGGCCCGCAAAAAAGGGCTCCCTTTCTACCAGGCACCGCGACGCCGGTTCGAGGGAACCCGTCTCGAACATGCCACCGTCTTCTTGGAAGATCCGTCGCATCACCTTCTGGAATTCAAATGGTATAAGTATCCGTCGGCCATTTTCGGGGAGCACGAGATGAAGGAAGTGGGTGACACGTCTGATGAGGCGCAAGACTAAGGAAAAACCGATGGGGAAGAAGAAACGGCTCACCCCAACTGATCCAACCCCGGAGGTTGGCGCGGCCACCGATATCGCCCCGGTCGGGAGGGGCAAAACAAAACCGCCGCACGAGCGGACCGCCGACGAAGATCTCGATGTCGTCGATTGGGAGAGGGTGGCGGCGATGGCGGAGTTCAAGGCGCTGCTCGCCGCAAAGCGGCGGTTTATCCTCCCGGCCACGATCTTCTTCGTCGTCTACTACTTCGCCCTCCCGGTTTTGGTCGGCTACGCGCCGGAGTTCATGAAGACCAAAGTCATCGGCTCGGTGAACCTCGCCTACCTCTTCGCCCTCTCTCAGTTCTTCATGGCCTGGATCGTTGCAGCCCTTTACATGCGGGCGGCGGGACGGTTCGATGGGATGATCGAGACCCTCTTGACCATCCTGAAAAAACGGCGGAGATAGAGCGATGTCGACAGCGCTTCTCCTCTTTTTAATCTTCATCATGATTACCTTGGCGATCACCTATTGGGCGGCCAAGCGGTCGAGCGGGGCGTCGGCCTTTTTTACGGCGAACCGTCAGATCACCGGTTGGCAGAACGGGCTCGCCGTCGCCGGAGATTACATGAGCGCCGCGTCCTTCCTGGGGATTGCGGGGATGATTGCGTTTCAAGGGTATGACGGCTTCATGTATTCGGTCGGCTTCCTGGTTGCTTATCTCACCGTGCTGCTGATTGTAGCGGAACCGCTCCGGAATGCAGGTAAATATACGATGGCCGATGTCCTCGCTTATCGGCTGAGTCCTCGTCCGGTCCGGGCGATGGCGTCGCTCTCCACCTTGACCGTCAGCACCTTTTATATGATCGCGCAGATGGTCGGGGCCGGAGCGCTGGTGTCCCTATTGTTGAAAGACTCCGGGCTCAGCTACCAAACTGCGGTTGTCGGGGTCGGCGTGTTGATGATGATCTATGTGGTTTTCGGTGGGATGCTGGCGACGACCTGGGTGCAGATCATCAAAGCGGTTTTGCTGATGGGAGGGACCCTTCTCCTGAGTCTCTTCGTTCTCTCTCATTTCAATTTCAGCTTCGGAAGTTTTTTTGACGCCATCTCTCATGTGACCTACCACGATAAAAACGGTGTGGAGGTGACGCAAGATTTCCTCCAGCCGGGATTGAAATTCAAACCTCCTTACGGAGCGCTCGATTTGATCTCGCTCGGTATGGCGCTTCTTTTCGGAACCGCCGGGCTGCCGCATATCCTGGTCCGCTTCTATACTGTGCCCGATGCCAAGACGGCCAGAATCAGCGTCGTCTGGGCGATGGTGATCATCGGGGCCTTTTATATCTTGACGACCTTTCTCGGTTTCGGTGCCGCGACGATTGTCGGGCGGGATCAGATTGCGGTCAACGGCGGCACCAACATGAGCGCGCCAATCCTGGCCCAGGTCCTCGGCGGAGAGATTTTTTTCGCATTTATCTCGGCGATTGCCTTTGCGACGATCCTGGCGGTGGTGGCCGGCCTCACGATCTCCGCTTCGACCTCATTCGCCCACGATTTTTATACGAATGTTTTACACCACGGGAAGGAGCGTCGTCCGGGTGAAGAGGTTCGCGTCGCAAGAATCACCACCTTTGTGGTCGGGGCGGTCTCGATTGCAATCGCCATCTTGCTCGGCCCGACTGCCAACGTGGCCTTCCTGGTCGGGCTGGCTTTTGCGGTGGCCGCCTCGGCGAATCTCCCGGTGATCGTTCTGTCGCTTTTCTGGAAGCGGTTTAACACGATGGGTGCGGTGATGGGGCTTGCGATGGGACTGATCGCCTCCATTGGTCTGATCCTGATCTCCCCCAGTGTCATGAAGACCGATCCGATCTTCCCGCTCGACAATCCCGGTATTCTGAGTATTCCGCTCGGTTTTCTCGGGGCGCTGGCCGGAACATGGATGAGCCGGGAGCCGCAGGCGGAGGCGAAGTTTCCAGAGCTGATTGTGAGGGCGAATACTGGAATCGGGGCGGAGAAGGCGGGAGGGCATTGAGATGAGACTCGATCCGGGGCAGATCGAAGTCATGGATGATACGATGGTAGAGGTTCTCCGTCAAAAGGAGCCGTGGGAACGGATCGCAATTGGGTTTAGTCTATGGGAGAGCGCGTGGAATAGGCTTGTCTCACTTTTGACTGGACTCCATCCGGAGTGGAGTGAGGATCAGGTTCGGCGGGAGGTCGTAAAAAGGATGTCGCATGGGACCGTATGATCTTCTTCACGCTGTGGTGGAAGTTTTGGAACGGATGCAGATTCCCTATCTTGTTACCGGCTCTGTTGCTTCAATGGCCTATGGCGAGCCGCGCTTGACCAATGATATCGATATTGTGGGTGGAAGTTACGGAGATTTGGGAGGCTGTTCTTCGGCGGCTTAAAGCGTGAATCGACTCAAATCCCCTGAGCGGAGAGATTGGTGCGGAAAAGGCGGAAAAATCGAAAGAAGGTTTGGATGAGGTTTCTTTCTGTACAATCAGCCTTCCGTCTCGGTGGGGCGCTGTTCCTCTTGCTTTTAATCGGCCGTGTCGGTACCCTGCTTGCGTGTGATGCGCCGGCTGTTTCTATCAGCCAAACCAAAGAAGAGGTGAAGGCGAAATGCGGGGCGCCGATCTGGGTCGAGAAACGAAAGGGGGATCTGGCGGCGGAAAAGCATCCCCTTGAAAAGCACCGCTCTTCCCGGAGCGTCGAGGAGTGGTATTACAATTTGGGGCCGCAACAGTTTATTCGAATCCTTCAATTTAAGAATGGAAGATTGGCCGCGATCGAGACCGGAGGATATGGCTGGACAGCCGACTCCTCCTCCGACTTCGGATGCGAGCGGGCGGTTCTCCCCAGCGGGGCCCCGAAGGTGGAGGTGAGGGTCCGGTGTGGGAAGCCGACTTCCATACAAAAAAAGAAGGGGCGGTACGAAACGTGGTTCTACGATCTGGGTCCCAGCCGGTTTGTGCGGATGTATGAATTCCAGAACGGTCGGCTTGCCAACATCAAAACAGGAGAATATGGTCGTTAACCATTCATGGACCAATCGGACTGAACAAAGAAATACCAGAGAGCTTATTCATTTTCAAAAATAAGATAGAAAGGAATGCCATTGGCCACCTATCAGTATATCTACACCATGCACAAAGTGACGAAGATTGTTCCGCCGAAGCGGAAGATCCTGGAAGATATCTCGCTGTCGTTTTATCTCGGAGCGAAGATCGGGGTGTTGGGACTCAACGGCTCCGGAAAATCGAGTCTGCTGAAGATCATGGCGGGGGTCGACCCCGACTTTTTGGGGGAGGCGAAGCCGGCGAAGGGGGTGAAGATCGGATTTCTTCCGCAGGAGCCGAAGCTCGATATGACCAAAAACGTTCGCGGCAACGTGGAAGAGGGGGTCGCCGAAACGAAGGCGTTGCTCGATGAATTCAATGCGGTCAGCGCAAAGTTTGCCGAGCCGATGTCGGACGACGCGATGACGGCGCTGATCGAAAAACAAGGAAAGCTTCAAGAGCGGATCGACGCCGTCAACGCCTGGGAGCTCGATCGACAACTGGAGGTCGCCGCCGACGCCCTGCGGCTTCCGCCGTGGGAGGCCGATGTCACCAAGCTCTCCGGCGGGGAGAAGCGGCGGGTGGCCCTTTGCCGTCTCCTGTTGTCCGCGCCCGACATGCTCCTTCTCGATGAGCCGACGAACCATCTCGATGCCGAATCGGTCGCTTGGCTGGAGCGGTTCCTCAAGGAGTTTCCGGGGACGGTGGTGGCGGTGACGCACGATCGGTATTTCCTCGATAACGCCGCCGGATGGATCCTGGAGCTCGACCGGGGCCGTGGCATTCCCTGGGAAGGGAATTACTCCTCCTGGCTCGATCAGAAATCGCAGCGGCTGGCGATCGAGGAGAAACAAGAGACTGCCCGGCAGCGGGCGCTCAAACATGAGTTGGAGTGGGTTCGGACCGCGCCAAAGGGGCGTCACGCCAAGAGCAAGGCGCGCCTGAGTGCGTATGAGGAGCTGGCGTCGATCGAGACGCAGGCCCGGAACGAGACGAAAGACATCGTCATCCCGCCCGGACCGCGTTTGGGGGATCTGGTTGTCGAAGCGATCGATCTAAAGAAGAGCTTTGGTGATCGCCTTTTGATCGACGGTTTGAGCTTCAGTCTCCCGCGGGGTGGAATTGTTGGGATCATTGGGCCGAACGGCGCCGGAAAGACGACCCTCTTCAACATGATTGCCGGGTTGGACAAACCGGACAGCGGCACCCTTC
>CAYVDU010000002.1:0-26264 GCA_964450765.1 uncultured bacterium
AGACTTCACCTTGGTGTGTGTTGATCTCAGGATTGTCTTTGCCAATGATAAGGCGTAGGTAAGGATGTTTTGGATTTCTTAAAAGTGTGTGAAAATTACTTGTGCCGTTTGGAACGCGTGATGTGACGTATTGTAGAATGAATGTTCTTTGCTTGTTGAGGGCCTGTCTTTCTTCGGTTGATAGGTTGGCTTCTTCTGGACGGATGAATTCGTGAGCTTTTTGAAGAGTTGCGAGATAATCTTCTTGATGAATCGTGCTGATGGGAGTGTGAGCAGATAAGAAGGGGTGATGTTTTTCCAGGCCTTTGCCATTATCTAGATATGTGTAGGTTTCTCTTGTTGCTTTGTCAATGACAAATGGACTGTTATAGATAGATGACTTTTCAATAGAAAAACGTTCATAGAGTTCCTTATCTGAGTGCCAAACTCCTTCGACGAGAAGGCCGGGCCTTCCATTTCTCACAGAGAGAGTATCTTTTGAAATTTTAATTTGATGGATGAGTCTAGACTTTTCTAAAAAATCGGTGAATTCTGGAAAGGAATAAAAAATTTCACTGGGTTGTCCTGACTTCTGCCATTTACTCAATTTTTTTTGATTTTCTGAAGAGAGATATTGTGGCGTTGATCGCTGCGCTGCCATGTTTCGATCGAAAACTTGGAGAATTTTCTTGGCAAGAGGATTCGATGCGTATCGTATAATAAATGCATCGGCAAGAGCGCTGATTTGATGCGACTCGTGCGGTTCTTTCGTACTAAGATTAAAAATGTGCTCTGCTGTGCGTTGAATTGTTTTTTGAAGTTCGAAGGGTCTGAATAGAGCGTCGTAACGATCGTGTGTTTCAAGTTGATTTGTAGACGAATTGAAGCATAGATGAGAGCCGGATTGGAGTCTTTGGATTTCGTTAGAAAACATCTATATTTAATTTTTTTTCGATGCTATTTTATGGTGTTTTTTTGTTTTTATCAATGTTTTTGTTTCTCTGCTTATTTGTTTTGTTTTTATGTTTGTAGAGTCTTAAAAATTCTTTGAACCTATCCTAGTAAAAAGTTTCGGTCGATTTTTAGGTTCTTTTGAACCGATTTTTCATTAAAATTGCAGGGGTAATATCAACATTAGTATATAACCCCTGCAATTTTAATGGAAAATCGGTCAAAACAATCCCAAAAATCGACTGAAATTTTTTACTGAGATAGGTTCCTCTTTGTGATTAAAAAGATTTTGTTTATATTCTGAATTTATAATGAGAAAAAAGATAGATCCAACATTACCAACAGGGAAAAAAATAGCTGATTTGTTACCTGATATTTTGGCGGGAATCAGAGCTCCGGGATCCAATCAAAGCGAGGCAATTTTTCATCATTGGTGTTTTCTTCTTGGTGAAAAGATGGCTCGTTTTACAGAGATGGTTTCATTTAAAAATGGGGTATTGACCATCAAGGTGAAAAGTGCGACACTGTATGCTTTGCTGTGTCAGCATGAAAAGGGGCGGCTTTTAAAGGAGCTTCAAAAGAAATTTCAGGTCGGAGATCTTGTTTTTCGAGTTGGTTAGGGAGTGTGCTGTACAGATCTTTCTGTTGTTTTTTAGGTTCTTTTGAACCTTTTGTAATTCTTTTTCGGGAGGAACTATTGTCCCCGAAAAGGAATTGAAAAACAGTACATTCCGGAGATCTCTCTGGAGTTTTGAAAAAGAACCTGAACTTTGGGTGTATTTTATAGAAAAATTGTCATGGTTTTCGAGATGATTTTTGAAAATGTTGGCGCGTTTAATAGCAGGAAGTTTCTATGGACGCGCCAACATTTTCATAAAGCGCTCGAAAAATGTGGAAGTTGCTATAAAATACACCCAAAGTGCAGGTTAAAAAGGAAAAGGCATGACAACAATGGCTGATGAAAAAAATTACGATGCAAGTTCGATCACGATTCTTGAAGGGCTGCAAGCGGTGCGCGAACGCCCGGGAATGTATATTGGTGATACGCATTCGAATGGACTGCATCAATTAGTCTATGAGGTTGTTGATAATAGCATCGATGAGGCAATGGCAGGTTTTTGCACGCTCATTACGGTGACTTTGAATGCTGATGGAAGTGCTACCATTGAGGATGACGGCCGTGGAATTCCTGTTGAGACGCATGCGAAAGAATCTGTGAAACAAGGCAGGGAAGTTTCTGCTTTAGAAGTCGTTATGACGATTCTTCACGCCGGGGGTAAATTCGATAAAAATACGTATAAAGTATCTGGAGGTTTACACGGGGTTGGCGTTTCTTGCGTGAATGCTTTATCAAAGAGACTGGTTGCCACTATTTATAAAAATGGTTTTATTTATGAGATGGTTTTTGAGAAAGGCAAACCGGCAGTTCCTTTAAAGAAGCTAGAAGAAACAAAGCGACGCGGGACCAGGGTTACTTTTTATCCCGATGAAACCATTTTCTCCGTTACGAGTTTTGATTATGATATTTTAGTGAAAAGATTGCGCGAGCTTGCCTTTTTAAATAAGGGAATTACGATTGTTTTCCAAGATGAGCGATCAGACAGAGAGCCAGTTCGTTTTAATTATCAAGGAGGACTGTCTTCTTTTGTTTCTTATTTGAATGAAGGGAAAGTTCCTCTTTTTCCAAAGCCTATTTATTTGACGGCAGTGAAAGAAGGTCATGACGGGCCGGTTGAATTTGAAGTGGCGATGCAATGGAATGATACTTATACAGAGACGATTTATACGTATGTTAATAATATTGCGACAAGACAAGGCGGTACGCATTTAACCGGATTTTCGACAGCGTTGACGCGTGTTTTAAATAACTACATGAAGGGACACACCTTAGTCAAAAGTGATAAAATTTCCGTCAGCGGCGAAGATATGCGAGAAGGTTTAACTGCTGTCATTTCTGTCAAAGTGCCGAATCCTCAATTTGAAGGTCAGACAAAGCAAAAGTTGGGCAATAGTGAAGTTGCGGGGATTGTTCAGACCATTGTTGGAGAAGGGCTCACTGTTTATTTAGATGAGAATCCGGCGACGGCAAAATTAATTGTAGAAAAAGCAATCATTGCTGCGCAGGCTCGCGAAGCTGCGAAAAAAGCAAGAGAGCTGACTTTGCGTAAGACCGCATTAGATGGCGCCAGACTTCCCGGAAAATTGGCGGATTGTCAAGAGAGAGACCCTGCTCTTTGTGAGATTTATATCGTTGAGGGAGATTCTGCGGGTGGTTCTGCGAAAATGGGACGAGATCGCAGGTTTCAAGCGATTTTGCCGATTCGTGGTAAGATTTTGAATGTGGAAAAGGCGCGGGTTCAAAAAGTACTTCAGAATACGGAGGTAGGCTCAATGGTCGCTGCATTAGGTTGCGGCATTGGGGTTGAGAATTTTAATCTGTCGAAATTGCGTTATCATAAAATCATCATTATGACGGACGCCGACGTGGACGGATCTCACATTCGCACGTTGCTTTTGACCTTTTTCTATCGCCATATGCCGGCTTTGATTGAGAATTGTTATATATATATCGCCCATCCGCCTCTTTTTCGAGTGACGCGTAAAAAAACAAGTCAATATATCCATTCAGAAAAAGAGATGGATGAATATTTGCTTCGTCTTGGAATGAGCGATATTCTTCTGCGTTCTGTCAGCACTTCTCATTCTTTGGATAAGGAAGGAATTGAGAAATTGATGACTGTGATTGGTGATTTAGAGTCGTTCATTGCATCAGTTGAGCGTAAGGGGATTTTGTTTAGAGATTTCATTCATGCTCAAAAAGGGGGATTTTATCCTCGTTATCAGGTGGCGCTAGGTGATAAGATTGAATACGTGTACACAGAAGAAGAGCTTGTCATTTTAAAGAAAGAAAACGAGGCTATTCAAAAGCAGACGCATGAAGATACTCTTTCTTCGATTCCCCCTGAAGAAGTCACGGAAGAAATGCGTACTTTGATCTTAAAACCTCTTGGCTTTGTTGAGCTTTTTGATCAGAATCGGTTGACTTCATTGATTGAAAGATTATCAATCTTTGGATTGACGATTGAGCGTTATTTGATTGCAGACGGCGCGCTCTTTGAACTTCTTGAAGAGGGCAATCGTACAGTGACTCTATATACCTTGAAGGAAGTGATTGATGCGGTTCGTGCGAATGGTCGCAAAGGCGTAGAAGTGCAGAGATATAAAGGTCTTGGAGAGATGAATGCGGATCAGCTTTGGGAGACGACAATGAATCCTGAAGTGCGTACATTAATTCAGGTGAATTTACCGGATGCGATCGCTGCAGATCGTATGTTTTCTATGTTAATGGGAGAAGAGGTTGAGCCTCGTCGTAATTTTATTGAGCAGCATGCTCTTTCAGTGAAGAATTTGGACGTTTAAAAAAAGGTTGTAAATCCATGTCATATACGAAAGACGAAGCGATTGTTGGCAGAAATGTCGAAGAGGAGATGAAAGAGAGTTATCTTCGTTATTCGATGTCTGTAATCATTTCTCGAGCATTGCCGGATGTGCGTGATGGGTTAAAACCTTCACAGCGGCGAATCCTTTATGCAATGCGGCAATTGAATTTAACTCCGGGCGCAAAACACCGTAAGTGCGCAAAAATTTCCGGCGATACTTCCGGGGATTACCATCCACACGGTGAGGGTGTGATTTATCCAACTCTTGTCCGTATGGCGCAAGATTGGGCCATGCGTTACACATTAATCAATGGGCAGGGAAACTTTGGATCGATTGACGGTGATCCTCCTGCGGCGATGCGTTATACAGAAGCTAGGCTCACTTCGGCTGCCATGGCTCTCATGGAAGATCTGGACAAAGAAACGGTGGATGTGGTTCCAAACTACGATGAGACGAAAATGGAGCCCACTGTCTTCCCTGCAAGATTTCCAAATCTTCTTTGCAATGGCTCATCTGGGATTGCAGTCGGTATGGCGACGAATATTCCTCCGCACAATCTGCAAGAACTCATTACTGCTACGTTATTGGTATTGAATGATCGCTCCGTCTCTCTTGATGATATTATGAAAGTAATGCCGGGTCCTGATTTTCCGACCGGCGGGATTATTTGCGGGTATCGAGGCATTAAAGAAGCCTATCATACAGGAAGAGGGAAGTTGATTTTGCGCGCTTCGATGCGAGTGGAAGATTTACCGAATAGCAGACAACAGATTGTTGTGGATGAAATTCCTTATAACGTCAACAAATCCAGGTTAATTGAAAGAATTGCCGAACTTATTAACGAAAAAATCATTACGGGTCTTTCTGATATTCGAGATGAATCGGATAAAGATGGTTTAAGAGTTGTTTTAGAGTTGAAACGGGGAGAGATTCCTGAAGTTGTTTTCAATCAGCTCTATAAGAACAGTGATCTGCAGGTGACGTTTGGCTGTAATATGCTAGCGCTTGATAAGGGCCTTCCTCGGACGATGAATATTAAGCAGTTCATGACGTCTTGGATTGATCACCGTATTGAAGTGATTCGACGAAGAACTCGTTACGAGCTTGCTAAAGCAGAAGCGCGTGCGCATATTTTGGAAGGTTATCTAAAAGCGCTCGATCATTTAGACGAAGTTGTGAAGGTGATAAGGGCCTCTACGAATCGCGATGCGGCGAGAGTAGAATTGATCGGCCGTTTTTCGCTCTCTGAAAAGCAGGCGAATGCGGTATTGGATCTTAGATTGTATCAATTGACAGGACTTGAATCAGAAAAAATTCAAGCAGAGTATAATGAGCTTGTGCAGAAGATCGCTCATTATAAAGCGATTTTGGCGTCTGAAAGTTTGGTGCGGGATATCATTCGCGAGGAGTTAGAAGATCTTCGTAAAATTCATAAATCGGAAAGAAAAACGAAAATTGTGGCTGCCGAAGGTGAATTCCAGATGGAAGATCTGATTGCAGATGAGCAAGTGGTGATCACGATTTCCAGTGATGATTACATTAAGCGCATGCCGATTGACACGTTCCGTGAGCAAAAGCGAGGCGGTGCGGGTGTGATTGGCATGGAGATGAAAAAAGAGGCCGACATTCTAAAAAATATTTATGTCGCGTCAACGCATGATTATCTTCTCATCTTTACATCGCTTGGACGCTGCTATTGGACGAAGGTATGGCAGATTCCTGAAGCGGGACGAAGAACAAAAGGGCGTCCTATTATCAATCTTTTGGAAGATCTCAAAGAGAATGAAAAAGTAGCTGCTATTTTAAAGGTGCGCAACTTTGAAGAAGAGGCCTATATTTTGCTCGCTACTTTGAAGGGAGTTGTGAAAAAGACGGAGCTTTCAGCGTACAGTAATCCTCGTCGAACCGGTGTATTTACTTTAAATATTGACGAAGGCGATGAGCTGATTGCTGCTAAGATTGCACGTAAATCGGATCAAATCATGCTCTTTACTCGGGATGGAATGGCTGTTCGTTTTGATGAGACTTTGGTCCGAGAAGTTGGCCGTGTTGCTCGAGGCGTGAGGGGAATTTCACTGAAGAATGACCAAGATCGCGTGGTTGGCTGTGAAGTTGTGTCTCCGGATCACACGATTTTGATTGTCTGTGAAAATGGATATGGCAAACGATCGAATGTGGAAGATTTTAGACAGACGAATCGAGGTGGTAGTGGAGTTCGTTCGATCATTACATCGGAAAGAAATGGAATGGTGGTCGCCGCGCTGAATGTTTTTGATAGCGATAGCGTTCTTTTGATGTCTCAGATGGGGCAAGCCGTTCGTATTCCAATGACCGATGTTCGTGTTCTAGGACGTTCGACTCAGGGCGTTCGTCTAGTGAACTTGAAAGAGGAAAAAGACTTTGTCGTGGGAGCTCAGAAGATTGAAGCTGTTGCCGGGGAGATTATCCTTTGAGACGAGGCCTCTTCATTACATTTGAAGGGGGCGATGGCGCCGGCAAGACGACCCTGATGGACGAGATTGTAAAAACTTTTTCTTCACGGGGTTTTTCTGTTCTCAAGACGCGCGAGCCGGGAGGGACCCCTTTAGGAGAAGATTTGCGCCGGCTTGTGCTGCAAAAAAGAGAAGATGTTATTTCTCCTTTTGCTGAGCTTTGTCTTTTTTTGGCATCGCGCGCGCAGCATGTGTTCGAAGTCATTCGTCCGGCTTTAGATCTTGGGAAAATCGTTTTATGCGATCGTTTCCATGATTCTTCTGTGGCGTATCAAGGGATTGCGAGAGGACTTGGTCTTGAGGAAGTCTCTCATATGAGCTCTTTTATTGCAGAGGGGTTGCAACCGGATTTGACCTTTTATTTGGATGTTCCTCCTGCTGTAGGCTTGCAGAGGGTGAAAGGTTCTCGGTTGGAGGATCGTCTTGAATCTGAGGAAATTGCTTTTCATGAAAAAATTAGAGAAGCATATCTCTTGATTCAAAAAATGCACCCGCATCGAATGCGTCTCTTGAATGGCCTTCAGCCATCTCGAGAGGTTTATGGAGAAGCAATGTGTATTTTAGATCCCTTAGTAACGTATACCAAATGCGATAAATAACATCATATTTAAGCGCGCTGAAACGTCAAAAATCGACGATCGTAAATGGTATATTACTAAAGAAATACAATGCCATTTACGGTCGTCGATTTGTTGACAGTTTTCGCGCAGCTTAAATATGATGTTATTTATCGCATTTGGTATTAAGTATGGATTTTGATTCTCTTTTGGGGAACGCCCCTATTAAAGCTTTTCTTCAGAGAGCAATCGAGCGTCAGACGTTGCCGCAGACCCTTCTTTTTGCAGGTCCCGATGGAGTGGGGAAAAGTCTTTTTGCAAAAGTGACAGCTCGGATGCTTTTGCAATCAAACGATGATCGTGTCATGAAAGAATTCCATCCTGATTTTCATGTGATTCGTCCTGAGGGAAAAACGGGACTCCATTCAATGGAAACTTTAAGGGAAATGATCGATGAAGTCCATACCACCCCGTTTGAAGCAACACGTAAAGTGTTTGTGATTCATGATGCAGAAAGAATGCAAACCGCACAATCTAATGCTCTTTTGAAAACATTAGAAGAGCCCAATCCAGATACAACGATTATTTTATTGACATCGCATTTAAGTGAGATCATACCCACGATTCTTTCACGTTCCGTTCGTCTTTATTTTCAACCTTTGTCTCAGACGGAAGTAGAAACGTTTTTACAGTCGCATGATTTGCCTAAGACTCTAGCAAAACAAGCGCATGGATCTCTTAGAGAAGCATTGGATTTAAAAGAGATGGACTTTTTACGCAAAATGGTGTTTTTCATTTTGGAAAATCGTTTGTCATATCCTGATAGAACGCGTGAAATTGAGAAGTTGGAAAATGCGATTGAAGATGAAGATCCAATGAAAAAACATCGGAAAGTAGCGCATGTTTTTGCATCGATTTTGATGTGGTATCGCGATCAAGCGGCTCGTCAATCGAATGTTCCCAATGATACATTGCTTTTCCCGGAAGAGGTGAAGGACTCTTGCTTGCTTTCTTCTTTGGAAAAAGTAATTTCTTCTGTTGAAAAAGCTCGAGCTGCTTTTGAGAGGAATATCAAATTTTCTGTGTGTTTAGAGAGTGTTTTAGGTTCTATGCCGGAAATGATTTAAGAATCGGTATTTTCTGAGAATGGTATAATTAAAAAATATGTTTTGTATCTGGTTTTGTGATTAGTTATTTTGTTGAATAAAATTCACTTTCATATTAAGTTTTAACGATCAAATTTTTAAATAATGAGTGATATGGTTGTTTCTGCGTCTTTAAATTTGGAGTCAATTGCAACAAAGCAGGCATTGTCCGATGCAGGGGTGCAGGTTGAGGACTTTACATTAGTAGAGAAGGTTGTTCATAGGGCCTTTAATGATGTGTTATATGTTTTTTATCCAGCCTACACGCAATTCTATCAACAAAAACAAATAGAAGTTTTTTTAGAGAGAGGGAAGGGGGTTCCTTCTTATGTGCCTTCCTCTTTGAAAGAGGGTCTATTTTTCCTTCAACGATTTATCTCCTCTCCAGAGAGTGTGGGTTCGATATTTCCTAGTTCCTCTGGTTTGATTGATGCAATGACATCAAAGGTTTCTTTTGAGGTTGAGCAATCAACTCTCCCAAGACGATATCTTGATGTTGGAGCAGGGACAGGATCTTTTACCGAGGGGATTATTGCTAAGATGCGACCTCAAGACCAGTTGGATGTCGTTGAATATGATGAAAATCTTTGTAAATTTTTGCAAAGGAGGTTTCAACACCTTCCCAATGTTCATGTTCATCATGTGTCGATTTTTGAATTCAAGCCGCCTTATCAATACGACGTCGTTGTGACAGGACTTCCTTTGAACAATTTTTCTTCGGATGCAGTAGCTTCTGCTTTCAAAAAGTATGAAGAATTAACGCGTCCAGGCGGAAGCTTTTGTTATTTTGAGTATTTGTTTTTACCTACGCTTTCTCGGTGCTTTAGGAAAGTGTTTGGGTCTAATGAGGAAGTGGAAAATTTTGAAAAAATATTAGAAATTAAGAGTCGAATCCAACAACAATTTCAAACGGATGCCGACACTGTTTATTGGAATCTAACTCCTGCAAGAGCGATTCATTTCTATGTGCCAAAAACAAATTAAAAAAGGTTGTTTATATTTTTTTAAAACACGTTCTTCATTCGCCATGGACGAAAATTCCTTGTATATCCTCTTTTTTTCAAACACGGCAATTCCCTAGATTCTCCGCATTAGGCGCTATATCTGCAGTTGGAGCTGCGTTTGCTTATTCAAAAAAGAATTCTTCTCCTTTATTACCTAATCTTGAAGCTATTTATTCCGATCAATGTTTTAAAAAACTGAATACAACGGGCGAACATTATTGGGATATGTTTTTGGAACCTAATGAATGCGGAGTTCAAAATGTTGCAGAACATCTGAAAACAGGAAAGGGTGGAGTCATTCTGTCGACGGGAACAGAACGAAGTTTTTTTGATTTGCTTTTGAGATCTCAGTTAGAGCCAAAAATGTCTATGGGATTAATGATCGTAGATATAAATCCTAAAGCGATTGCATATGCTAACATGGTCATTCTCCTTTTGCGTATTGCAAAGGACGTTCAAGATTTTTCCGTATTATCAGGACCTAATCGAGGTAATAAACACGGAATCTCTCAGATGTTTTTATTTTTATCTCTTAGAAAACCACTTCCTTTTTTAACGGATCAGGAAATTGTAGATAAAACGACAATGATTCGAGAAAGAGTTTTGGCTTCAGATATTCCTCAGACTGCAAAAGAATTTTATTTAAACGGTTTAGATGATTTTGCAAAGGTTTACTTCCAGAGTTCAAATGAGTGGAGACTCTCTGGAAATGATGCAGTTATAGAAGAATATTGGAGAGAGAATGTAAAGCCTTTGGAAGAAACTTGGAAAAGTTCTGGAATAGATGTTGGACAGCCTGTGTATAAGATAGCTTCTAAGGCATTTGAGAATGTTCAGTATCATAAAGAAAAAAAACAATTTGAAATTCTTCAGCGGTTTGCTAGAGCTGGAAGCATTGTTGCTCTTTGCGAAGATCTTCCTCGTCTTCAATTTCTACATAAAAAACAAGAAGTCGCTGTGATCGATCTTTCCAACATTGATGAATATTGTCCGATTGATTTGCCATGTCCATCTCCAAAATTTTCGCCTAGAGTCATTTGGACTTGTTGCAACTTTCCTAGCGCAACGTATCGCTCTTATACACATCATCCAAAAGAAGAGTCTCTTGCAGAAAAAGAAAAAAAAGAATTTGACTTACTCATTCATGAATTGCAATCGATCAGCGTTGTTCCTAGAAGTAAACCTAATTTATTTTTTAGGCCTGAAGATCCTAGGGATCTAATGAAGATTCCTGAGCAAAGGAGACCTTTTGGCTACTATCCAAGTAATTTGGATATTTTAAGAACTTATAAAAAAAAGTGGGTAGCTGAACTCCCTCATGTTGGGTTTGTTTCTTTTGGTCCGAGAGTGAGTGATATGGGGCAACAAGTGGATCGAATGGACATTTCTTGGATACGTGCTACACAGGTATCAAAGTTATTAGAGATTGCCAAATCTGTAGAAATTCAACGTTTTGTTCTTGTTCTTGTAAGTCTTTGGAAAGAGGATTTAGGTGAGAAATATTTTGTTTTTTCTAACGTTCCAGGATGGAGAGAGGCCTTTATTTTGGAAAAAGAAAAGAACCGAGAGAATCCTTTATGGAAAAGTTGGGTCAAGAAAAATCAAGACATGATCTCCCATTTATCATTGAATCCACTATAGGATTATTTTAACTTTCCTGACCAGCCCAACTTGGAACGGAGAATGGAGAAGTAGTCATGACGAAATAGATTCACCAGTTTGAACTTCTTTTTAGATGGTGTCACGGTCAGTGTTTCTTGCGGAAGAAGAGAAAGAGCATCGAGTCCGTCTGCGCGGACATCAATCGGGTCGTATGAGCTTAAATAGTTGATTTTGATGGTATGATTGCCGGTTAAGACAATAGGGCGATTTGAGATGGTGTGAGGACAGATGGGTGTAATGACAAGGGCATCTAGAGATGGGCTGAGGATCGGGCCTCCTGCGGCTAGGGAATAGGCTGTTGATCCGTTAGGAGTTGCTATGATAATGCCATCAGATACAAAAGTGTTGAGATATATGTCATCTACATGGATTGAGAGTTCAATAAGGCTGTAATTTTGAGCTCTATGAACAACGATATCGTTCACAGCAAAGAGCGACTTAGAGTTTCGAGTTGCTTCTAAAGCTAGCCGATGGTCAATCGTGTACTTTCCTTCCAGGAGGTCGGTTAAGCTTGCATCGACATCAGTAATGGGGACATCTGCCATAAACCCAAGGTGTCCTAGATTGATTCCAAGGATAGGCGCGTCTAAATATCTGAAATTATGAGAGATGCGTAGTAACGTGCCATCGCCTCCCATTGCAATGAGAAAATTGACTGATTTAGGATCTACAGAGGATAGAGGAGGAGCTCCAATGCGATCTGCTTTTTCATCTTCTACAACGACCTTTACCCCTCGATTCTCCAGAAAAGTTCGGATATGAGTTCCAAGTTCAAAGGACTGAGGTTTTTTTTCATTCGGGAAAAGGGCGATAATCATTTTTTTTATGGGGTAATCTTTCTCTCTGCATTTTTACACAAACTTGTAATTCTTGCTAGATTGAGAATATTCTTATATACTTTACCGCTTTGTTTTTCAATGATGTTATAGCGTGGCGGATTTTTTGGGTTTTTTGAAAAATTTGAGATCGAATGTTCTTTTTCTTTTGATGTTTGGAGTTGTATGTTTGCTCAATATCAATTACACCATTCTGCGTAGCGCTCGAAATGCATTGGCAGTGGCAGATCTCGGAGGGGGGGCTGGTTCAATCCCTTGGTTTGAGCTTTGCGGGACGATGCCAGGCGCTGTTTTAATGACGTTAGGTCTTACTTATCTTTTAAACCGCCATTCGATTCGTAGAGTTTTTTTTATTGTTCTTATTGTGTTTGTGTCTTTCTTTTTGATTTTTGCCTTAGGGATTTACCCTTGTCTTCCTTTTTGCAAGGTGTGGATTCGTCATGAGGCTCTCGCTTCCTTTATTCCAGTATTGGCTTCGATGCTCTTTTTTGTGATGGCAGAGCTTTGGAAGATTGCATTAGTGACCATTCTTTTTTGGGGTCTTGTGAATCAATATGTGCCTTTGGAAACTGCAAAACGCTATTACGCGCCTTTAATGCTTGGAGGGAGCGTAGGAACTCTGCTTGCCGGACCTTTTATTTCAGTGTGCACGTCGGACATGATTTCTCGCCAATCCTGGAGTTTGTCTTTAGGGCTTTTGGTTTCTGTTGTTTCTATTTTAAGTCTTTTGGTTGCTTGGCTGTTTTCTCTTCTCTGGACGCTTTTTATGAAAGATTTTCAGAAGATCGAAAAAAATGTTGAGGAACCTAAGGCAGAACCTCTTTCTGTGTGGTCAAGTATTTTAATTTGTTGCAGATCTCGTTATTTACTTCTTTTGGCGTGGGTGACGATTGCTGATTATGTAGCTTATGCTTTAGGGGAAGTTGTTTTTTTGGATGTTTTAAAACAGAAATTTCCAAATCCAAGGCAGTATTGCGATTTTATGGGAACCCTTTCATTTTGGAATGGGTTGCTCACCGCGATTAGTGCTTTGGTGATTACTCCGTATGTATTAAAACGATGCCGGTGGGTTGTTGCATCCATCGTCACCCCAATTTGCATTTTAGTTACAGAAGGGGCCTTTTTTTTCTTCCTTTGTTATCCTTCCGTTGTCTTTCGTATTGATGTTGTGGTGTTTTTGGGGTCTGTATTTTATTGCTTGGTTAGAGCTGCAAAATATACATTATTCGATACGTCCAAAGAAATTTCTTTTGTCCTCTTGCCCCCTTTAGAAAAGATGCAGGGCAAGCTGGTTGTTGATGGGATGTGCGCTCGGATAGGAAGGGGAGGAGGGTCTTTCTTGACATTGGTTTTAATCCAGTTGAGCGGGGGGGTTCTGGCTACGGCTCCCATTGCAGGTGCGATTGCAGTGATGATTGCTTTTAGTTGTGTCTTTGCTACGTCTCGTCTGGGGGGATTGGTTGAAAAACAATCCAATGAGGCTTTATCAAAATAATCCCCCAAACGCGACAGAAGCTAAGTTCCGATGGTATTAATCTTCTTCAACAACCATACCGAGCCAGGGTTCGGCAGAGTGATTTATGCTAGAATAGCAATAGATCCAACCTCCGTTTAAAGATAAAGTTGTTTTATCTGAAGAAATATGTAAGTTATTTGTGGTCTGATGTCCATCTTCTAATTCGACAGAGTAATGAAGAAAATAGATAGGAGGAGAATAGTAATCACAGCAATATTTTTTCGGTATGTATAAAGTCCCTTCGATCTCTTCGCATTTATCTAAAGAAGAAAATTCCCATAAAAGTTGTCTTGAACCTTTGTATGTTACCCATAATTGAAATTTTTTGATAGGTTGTTTAAAAAGGTTTTTCATCCGAGTAGGAAGTTCCCAAATTGTTTCATCCAGTCTCATTTCCTGTATCATTGGAGTCGTTGGAGTTATTTTTCCTAAATCAGAAATATTAGAAATCGGCATGAAAATCTCCTTGTTGATCGATGATATAATAATGACTAATGCATTTTTAAATCAATTAAATTGTTATTTATAAATCGTTAATTATTCGTTTAATATATTATATTTTGTGTTTTTGAAAATTTGGTGCTTTGAGCTCGCTTGAAAGCTGATTCTTCAATCATTTTCGGTATATTCTTTTTTTTGTTTGATAGGGAATGAAGTTGCTTTCTCATGCGCTTTTCGCTTATGATGTCTCTCAAAAATGAGAGAGATTGCATGAGAAAAAAACGGACTGTTGTCACTGGAATGGGTGTTGTTTCCTGTTTTGGGAATGATGTAGATGAGTTTTATCGGCAACTTTTGATGGGAAAGAGTGGGATTAGCCCTATTGAAGGGTTCCCGTGTGCCGATTATCCGACTCGCTTTGCAGGTGAAATTAAAAATTTTGATGCTGGTGAGTATATGGATAAAAAACAAGCTCGCCGCGTGGATCCGTTTATTCGTTATGCAATGGTGGCCGGGAAAAAGGCTCTTGAAAGTGCTGGACTTAGCGGAGATTCTTTATCTGCGATTGATCCATTTCGCGCCGGTGTGATTGTTGGTTCTGGAATGGGCGGCATGACCGTCATGTTCGATGGCATAGAAACGATTTTGACAAAAGGGCATCGTAGGCTCACCCCTTTCTTTGTTCCGTACATTATTACGAATATGGCGGGGGCTCTTCTCGCTATTGATATTGGGTTCAAAGGAGTTAATTTTTCTATTTCCACGGCGTGTGCAACGGGGAGTTACTGTATTCATACTGCGGCAGAAGAAATACGCTCGGGTCGGGTAGATCTTATGTTGTGCGGAGGGACCGAGGCTGCTATTAATCATTTAGGTTTGGCTGGCTTTACGGCGATTAAAGCCCTTTCAACGAGAAACGAGGAGCCTGAAAAAGCATCTCGTCCTTGGGATGTTGGTAGAGATGGTTTTGTGATGGGGGAAGGTTCCGGTGTTTTGGTATTGGAGTCATTGGAGCATGCGCTGGCCCGCAAGGCTCCCATTTATGCTGAATATATGGGCGGTGCATTGAATTGCGATGCGTATCATATGACAGATCCTCGAGAAGACGGCGAGGTGGTGGCTGCTTGCATGGAGGCTGCTTTGCATGATGCTGGCGTATCTAAAAATGATGTGAATTATGTGAATGCGCACGCGACCTCTACATTGGCAGGAGATCTCTGCGAGCTCCAGGCTCTGAAACGGGTTTTCGGTGCTCATATTGCCCATTTAAAGGTGAATGCGACCAAATCGATGATTGGTCATACTTTAGGCGCTGCAGGGGCATTGGAAGCGGTTGCGGTGATTCAGGCGATTCGAACGGGGAAAGTTCATCCTACATTAAATTTGGATCATCCAGAGCCTGCTACGGAAGGGTTTGATCTTGTTCCTCATGTTGCCAAAGATCATCAGGTAAAGGTAGCGCTTTCAAATTCTTTTGGATTTGGGGGGCACAATTCAACTCTTGTTTTTGCGCCATATCGCCCATGAGATATGAAGAATCTTTTGGAGTGGTACCGCTTCGTAAACAAGGAATTCAGTGGGAAGTTTTTTTGATTCAGCATGCGCGGGGGTCTTATTGGGGATTTCCTAAGGGACATGCAGAGCCTGGAGAAACTTCTCAAGAGGCTGCATTTCGAGAATTAAAAGAAGAAACGAATTTGGATTGCCTGCAGTGTTTGCAGGATAGTCCTTTAAAGGAGTCGTATCAGTTTATCGCAAGGGGGGAGCGGGTATCGAAGAATGTTTGGTATTTTGTTGCAGAAGTGTCTGGAGACATTTTATTACAAAGTAAAGAAATTCAGGATGGTGCTTGGTTTACTTTTTCCGATGCAAAAGATCGATTGACTCATATGGAAGGAAAGTCCATCCTCTCTCAGGTAATTGCTTTATTATGCTGAAAAGTATTCGTAAATTATTTGGACATAAAAAAGAGACTCCCTTTGATGGAAAAATAGAAGTTTTTGTCCGTCATTGCAGCTTTTCTTCGATCAGTCAGCATAAGAAACGTTTGCCTGGCTTTTCTCGGGAATTGTGTCATGAGAATTTACTGAAGACAATCGATCGGAGTAAAGCGAATTTGACATTTTTTTTTGATGCGGCAAAAGGCGATGCGAATGCCCATTTTTTAAAGAGAATTCCATTGTCGGATCCTCTTGTGGAAATTTGCGAAGGAACAGAATCCGGATCTTTTTTGCGTTTGCTTGATTATTGTGATCGGTTGGGCTTTCATCCTGAGACGATTCTTTATTTTGTAGAGGATGATTATTTGCATAAACCGGGATGGACGGACGTTCTTTTAGAGGGATTTCAAGTGCCTCACGTAGATTATGTCACTTTGTATGACCATCGCGATAAGTATTTTGCAAAGCCGTACGAGGATTTAACGGCGCGTCTTTTTGCCACAAAATCCTGTCATTGGAGATCGACCCCATCAACAACGCAAACATTTGCTGTCCGTTTAAAAACGCTTCTTTTAGATCTTTCCATCCATCGTAAGTATTCTACAGGAAGATCCATTAGTCGAGATCATGCGAAGTTTATGCATTTGCAGCAAAGAGGATCTCTTTTGATTTCTTCGATTCCCGGATGGTCGACTCACGTAGATCCGGAATGTGCATCTCCTTGTACAAACTGGGAGATTTTTTTTAATGATTCTTTGGGAGTTTTATGAAAACATTGGTTTTGAATAATGAACGTTCAATAGGAAAAGATATTATACTTGTGGGTCTTGCAAGTATCTTGATTGCTTTAATGGGGCAATTCTCGATACCCCTTCCCTTTACTCCTGTGCCCATTTCTTTTCGCTTTCAGACAATTTTGGCATTGAGTGTTCTTCTTGGTTCTAAACGAGCGTTTTTTGCAACATGTCTATTTCTTATACAAGGTTTGGCAGGATTGCCTCTTTTTGCAAATGGCGCTTCGGGTATTTTAGGTCTTGTGGGTCCTACCGGAGGTTATTTGGTGGCGTATCCGATCGCTGCTTTTGTGTTGGGGTTTGTGAATGAAAGAAGTTCTTTACCCTTTTTCATGAAGAATGGGATTGGGTTTGCGTTAGGAACTTTCATTGTTTACGCCTTGGGCATGGGGTATTTGTCAACTTTTGTCGGTTTGGTGCAAGCTTTCGTGTTAGGAGTGTCTCCATTTATCCTTGTGGATGTTTTAAAATCTGTGATTGTTTTGAGACTGCTCGGATGGATGAAAGTATTGAAGAAGCCTGCTCAGTAGCATTTTCTTCTCCTCTTGGACAAATGATTGCCGTTGGGACTGATCGTGCCCTTCATTTTTTAGGATTTGAAGATGGTTTAGTCTCTTCGTGTTCTTTTAAAAAAGGATGTTCAGTAACAACGGATCAGATACAAGAAGAGCTGAAGAGATATTTTGAAGGGCGTTTAGAGCGATTTCAGACGCCTTTAAGATTTGTAGGAACGTCTTTTCAAAAGCTTGTTTGGCGGTATTTATTTTGTATTCCGATAGGAGAAACAATTTCTTATCAGGCACTTGCTTCTTTGATAGAAAATCCTTTGGCTCATCGGGCTGTTGCAAATGCGTGTGGACGTAATCCCTTTGTGATTGTGGTCCCTTGTCATCGCGTGGTTTCAAAAAATGGTATTGGTGGATATAGCGCCGGTCTTTATCGAAAAAAATGGTTATTGGCTCATGATAAAAGATGATAAGATTCGATGTTTTGGTTGCTCTAAGGGGCATGAGCTCTATGCGGCATATCATGATTCAGAATGGGGAATTCCTGTTTATGATGACATTCGTCTTTTTGAGATGCTTGTTCTTGAAGGCGCTCAAGCGGGGTTGAGTTTTGAAACAATTTTAAAACGACGAGAAGGATATCGTGAGGCGTTTTGCCAGTTTGATCCGTATTTAGTGGCTCAAATGACAGACCAAGAATTAGATGCCCTTATGCAAAATCCTGCGATTATTCGTAATTTTCGGAAAATCTATTCCGTACGCCAAAATGCGATTGTTTTTTTGGATATTCAAAAAGAGTTTGGTTCGTTTTCTCAATATTTTTGGGGTTTTTCAAAAGGGAATATTTTGAGTTCTAAGTATACTGTGTTCTCAGAGGTTCCTGCAAAAAATCTGATTTCGGAGACTCTTTCTAAGGATCTTAAAAAGAGGGGAATGAATTTTGTAGGACCGACGATCATGTATGCTTATATGCAGGCTGTTGGCATGATGGATGATCATTTGATCTCTTGCTGGCTTCGTAATTTAGCAAAATAGTCGAGTCGTTTTTTGAGTTCTCTTTCAAATCCCCTTTCGACGGGAACGTAAAACGTCGTTCTCTCTTTGTCTTCGGGGAAATAGTTTTGCCCTGAAAATCCGTGGGGGGTGTCGTGATCGTAAATATAGCCATCTCCATAACCCATATTTTTCATGAGGTTCGTTGGAGCATTTAAGATGGTTTTTGGAGGAGGGAGGTGGCTGCTTTGTTTGACGTCTTCCATGACTTTTTTGAAGGCTGTATAGATCGAATTGCTTTTGGGAGCTAAAGAGAGATAGACAATTGCTTCTGCCAAGGCAAGCTCCCCTTCAGGAGAGCCGAGTTGTTCAAATGCCTTTTCTGCATGGATGGCTATAGAAAGGGCGCTTGGGTCGGCAAGGCCAATATCTTCGATCGCCATACGAATGATGCGTCTAGCAATGAAGAGAGGATCTTCTCCTCCATGTAGCATCCGTGCAAGCCAATAGAGAGATGCATCAGGATCAGACCCTCGTACAGATTTATGGAGCGCTGAAATCAGGTTATAGTGCTGATCATCTGCTTTGTCATATAAAGGCGCTTTTCGTTGGATCAGTGTGGCCAGTTCTTGAGGATTTAAGAGGGACGTTTCAGTAAAAAGAGAAAGAGTTTCAATCATATTAAGTAGATGCCTGGCATCTTGTCCGCTCCAAGTAATCAGCATTTGTTTTGCTTCTTCAGTAAGGGGTAATGTTTTGTGATGTTTTTCGTAGCGGATGATTAATTCTAGGAGATCTTCTTCTGTAAGAGGATTCACATTTAGCACGCGGAGGCGGGAGAGAAGAGCATTATTGAGCGCAAAGGATGGGTTTTCTGTTGTGGCGCCAATGAGAGTGATACTTCCGTTTTCTACAAAAGGTAGAAAAGCATCTTGCTGTGCTTTATTAAATCTGTGTATTTCATCGACAAAGATAATGAGTTTTCTTTTAAAAAGGGGCGTCTCTTCGAATTCATGGATCGTTTTTTTAAGATCTGAAATTCCGTGAAATACGGCGCTAAAAGGGATGAAATGAGCATCGAAAGCGCGTGCATAAAGTCTTGCCAAAGTCGTTTTCCCACATCCGGGAGGTCCCCAAAGAAGAATGGAAAGAGGTTTTTTGGAGGCGATGATACGTCTCATCCAACCGTTTGGCCCAACGAGATGGTCTTGTCCTACGACATCATCTAAGGTAGATGGGCGTAGTTTTTCGGCAAGAGGTGTTTGATTCATTAGGTTTGTATGTGGTTCATGACAAAATTAACGCCGTGCGGAGTGAGACAAATCAGAGTGTCATCTATTTTTTTTATGAAATTGGCTTGGGCTAGGAGTTTGATGATATTTTTAATGCCTGATTCTTTAAGCCCGGTTGCCTTTGAGACCGCCTGCCAAGACACAGCCTGGTGGGCATGCCCCTTTTTCAGAGCAATTTCATAAAGTTTGATGAGAAATTTTTCGTCTGGAGTTGTTCCTTTCTGATTCATGATTTCCTTTTAAGGCGAACGCCTGATGGGGTGTCTTCAATGAGATACCCTTGTTTTAAGATTTCGTTTCTCATTTCATCGCTTTTGGCAAAATGCTTTGCTTTTCTAGCTTCTTCGCGGATATGAAGCATCTGAACGAGTTCTTCCGGAACTTGTTCTTCTTGTTCCTCTAAAGGAAGAACTCCAAGGACTTGATCCCATTTTTGTAAAAGTTTGAGAGCTTCTTTTGCATCGTATTGGCCTAGAGCTTGTTGATCGGCAAGGGAGTTCAAATCACGTATGAGATCAAATAACGTGGCCATTGCAATCGGCATATTGAGATCATCAGCTAGAGCTTCTTGAAATTGAGTGCCTGCTTTTTGAAGAAGATCGATGACGTGATGGCTGTTTTTTGCGTCTGTATGGATGTCTTGAAGACGGGCAACGAGGGTTTTAATTCTTTCAAGACTTGCTTTGGCTGCATTGAGAGAGGCGAACGTAAAATTGAGTTGCATTCTGTAATGAGAAGAAAGAAGAAGATAGCGTACTTCTTGTCCTGAAAACCCCAAATTAAGAAGGTCTCTCAGTGTATAAAAGTTTTTGAGGCTTTTGGACATTTTTTTATGATCTACAAGAAGATGCTCCACATGGAACCAATGGTAGACAAATTTTTTCCCGGAGCATCCTTCCGATTGTGCGATTTCATTTTCATGATGAGGAAATGTAAGATCTACTCCCCCACAATGCAGATCGATCGTTTCTCCAAGAAGTTTCATAGACATGGCAGAGCATTCAATATGCCATCCGGGACGCCCCTTTCCAAAAGGGCTTTCCCAATAAATATTTCCATCTCGTGTTGGGTCGTATGTTTTCCAAAGAACAAAGTCAGAGGCGTTCTGCTTTTCATACTCATCGGCAATATTGTCCCCTGATGCATTGAACTGCAGATCATGTAAACAAAGATGAGAGAGTTTTCCATAAGTTGGGAATTGTCGAATGGCAAAATAGATACTGCCGTTCTCGCTTTTGTAGGCGATCTTTTTTTTGAGCAGCTCCTCAATGATGCGGATCATCTCGGGGATGTAATCGGTTGCTTTTGGGTAATATTCTGCGGGTTGAATATTTAAGGTTTGTAGGTCTTCAAAAAAAGCTTTGCCAAAAGGTTCTGTGAATTCTTTAAGCGAGATGTTTTGTTCGATAGCACCTTTGATTGTTTTGTCATCGACATCGGTTAGATTCATCGCTTGTTTGACTTTCATCCCGAAATAAAGAATGGCGCGTCTTAGCAAATCTTGCATGACGTACGTGCGAAAATTTCCAATATGAGCAAAGTTGTAAATGGTTGGTCCGCAGGTATACATGAGGATGGAGTCGCCATGATGCGGGAGAATGGCTTCTTTTGTTTTTGTGAGAGAATTGAATATCTTTAGTTGCATTGGCCCTCTATTACTCGATCAATGATTGGAGTCTTCGATAATGAATTTTCCCATTTCCCATGATTGGAATTTCTTCCACATGATGAACATAGGAAACTTTAATAAGACGGCTAAACCCAGCTTCTTTGAGGATGTCGTTGGCTTGTTCTTTTGTGAGATCGATTGTTGTAAAGACGATGATTTGAGGCTTGTCCGAGATCCTTTCATCGGAGCAAACAGCTAAAGAAGGAGCTTTTGAGAGTTTTTCTTGCAGGGTATTCATAAGAACTTCTTCGATGGCACTGAGGCTAATCATTTCACCTCCAATTTTCGTAAATCTTTTTAATCTGCCTGATAAATAAAGAAAGTTTTCTGGGTCGAGATATCCAATATCTCCTGTGCGGTACCACTGCTTGCCTTGAATTTGGATAAAGGGAGATCTTGGATTTTCCAAATATCCCGAGAAAATATTGGGTCCTCGAACACAAATTTCTCCTTCTTTCCCAGGACTTAAGAGTTCTTCTGTTTCGGGATGAATGGTGCAGATCTCGATATTCGGAAGTGGGTTTCCTACTCCTTTTGCCGGCATGTTGGGTCGATTTAAACTGAGAATCGGAGCGCATTCGGTAATCCCATAACCCTCGATGAGTTTTGCCGGTTTTTCAAGTCTTGCCACATAATCAAACAAGGATTGCGAGGCTTTCTCTGCGCCGCTGATGAAAAGACGGACAGAGTCTAATTGGTGTTTTTTGGCTGCGACAAAAAGGCTTTTAAGGAAGCTGGGTGCACTGCAAAAGAGGGTGATAGGCCATCTTTGAATGCCTTCGACAAGGGCAAAACTATCTGTTGGATCCGGGTAAAAAGCGACTCTAAGACCTGCAATGAGAGGAAAGATACCAACAACGGAGAATCCAAAAGAATGAAATGGGGGTAGAATACCGTAAATGGTGTCATCGGCAGAGAACTGAATGCATTGCATCGTAGCGACTTGATTCGAGAGAATATTTTGATGTGAAAGAGGAACCCCTTTTGGATTGGCCTCTGTTCCGCTTGTAAATAAGATGACAGCAGAGTCGGTCTCTTGAATTTTTTGGATGCCGAAAAACTGGAGAGTGAAAGATGTTGGCATCCAGGAGTAGAAAAGACCTTTGAGTTTTTTTGCTAAGGATAAATTTTCTTTAATATCTTCTAAGAATTGCACATTATCAGTGAGGTTTCCGAATTCGACGTTTGATACTCTTTCAATAAAGCGCCAAGAAGTGAGTGTGGTTTTAGCATTGCTAAGACGCATCATTTCATCGAGATAGCGCGGCCCTAGCGTCCAGTTCAGCATTACGGGTGTTTTTCCTGCAAAAAGCAGGGCTAAGATCACAAGGTAGGTTGTTGCAGAAGAGGGGAGCAAGACGGCAATGCGGTCCTCTTGCATTTTTTGAAAATGGCTTGCAAGAACGAGGATGGATCTTTTCATCTTCTTGTAAGTCATCGGACCCATTAAGTCATCTCCGCAAGCAATAAAAGAGCCCATTTGATCGCAGGTGCGTAAAAATGCTTCGGGAATGGTTTTCCCTATAGGGGAAAAGGGTGCGGGTCGATTCGTTTCTTTTGGAAAGCTATAAATCCCAGCTTGTTTTGTTGTCTTTTTTGTGGTTTTAGCTGTTTCTGCAATAGTCAGAGCATCTTGTACAGTATCGATGTCCTCTGGATGGATATCTTCTGCGCTAAATTGCCTTGCGAGATATGCGATTATTTCTGCGATATTTAAAGAATCCATACCAAGGTCAAGAGAAAATCTCATTTCTGGACGAATTTCAATACTCGGATTTTCTAGAATAGTGCGGATGGCTTCATAGACTTTGGTTGTGGTTTGGGGAGAAATAGGAATCGATTTTTGATTGTTTTTTTTCTTTTCAATCGTTGCAACGGAAGATGTCTTTTTACTCCAAAAAGCATAAGAGATGAGTTGCAAGGGTTCTTCTTTGCAGATATTGCCCGAAGGATCAAGGTACTGGTTATACCAATTTTCTAAAAATCGGTTTAGCTCAATGCGGGAGCTTTGTCTTGGAAAGTTTTTTGGTTCGTCTTCAATTTCGATGAGGATTTTTCTTCGAGGAGCGAAGAAAATGGCATTTTTTAAGAGAACTTTAAATCCTACCCAAAGTGTTTTGGGAAGATTCGGAGAGACTCCTGTTAATGCTCTTGAGAAACTACTGCCCCAAAGTCCTGTAGTTCTGATCAGGACAACATGTGTATCTGGACATTCTTGGATAAGGGCGTGAGTACTGGAGGCTCCTCCAATGATTTCACTGGCAGAGGGCTTAAGCCTGCCTGAAGGATACAGGATGAAGTTTTCTCCTTTTTTCAGTCCATCTGCGATCCCTTGCATTGACTTTTGCGCTTTTTGTACTTTGATTTGGTTGACCGAAGTTTCGAAATTAGGGACTGAAAGACCTCTAACTAGACGAATCAATGGTTTCATGATGGAGAGACGATAAATGTGCTCAATCACTAAAGGACGCATTTTAAACGTAGGCCAAAGAAGCAAGAAGAGAAAAAGAGGATCCATATGAGCCGGGTGGTTTGGAAGAAAGAGAATGCCCCCTTTTTGGGTGCGAGGATTGGAAAGGAGTTTTTCAAGGCCTCTTACCTCGATTTTATAGCGTAAGGAAAGCGCTTTTAGAAAGAGCCTCGAAAGAATTGTCCAAAATATGTTCATATGTACATCGCCAAAAAATGCCCACCCATTTTTACCTTATGCTATGTTTCCGAACAAGCATTTATACCGAAGAAAAACGAAAAATTGGCTTTTTAACGAGATTCAAAGCCGTCAGAAAGCCAGTTCTTTGTTTTTCTTCGGTATGTTGGACTGGACAATATCTCTTCGATGAAATATAGGTTCATAAAAGATTTTTGAAATTTTTTAGGAGTTTATCATGGTTAAAGTAAGTGGCACAAGTGGCTCTCCGCATCTTCCTCCCAAGAAAAGGGTAGATCCTTCTCGTAATTTGGTAGAGGGGTCTGAGCAGGCAAATTCTTTAAGAGGCAAAATGCAGGTTCCGTCTCCGGAATCGGTCCATAAAAGGATTAGAGCATCTAGTAAAGAGATACCGCCTCATGCAAGAAAGATCCAGACAGTGTGGATAAAATGCATGCATACTGCGGGAAAAAAGAAGGACTAATTTTTCGCTGTGTTTGAAACGATGAGCACATCGTTTAAATATTTCGTTTGCCCCTCGGACGCTTTTTGGAGGGGTTTTGTATAGATGTCCTCTTTTGTTTGTATGAAAGTCTCTAGAGGTATGCCTTTCAAAAGGGCCGCATAAAAGCTGCTGAGCCCTTGAGGGGATGTTTCGTAAGAAGGAAAAAGAAGAGATGGAGAAAGAATCGTCCATACATCTGGATTTTGATAGATTGCGTTTATTTTTGTTAAAACGCCGCTATGGGAAAGCCAATCTTTTGCGTAGATAGGCACAATGATTTCCTGGTCTAGAGTGTTTGTGGCGGCGTGATGCAGGCAAAAGAGAAATCCTTGCTTTTGTTCATTATGGATCCAAAGAACTTTGGATGATTGGTTGTTTTCTTGGATGAAGTGTTGCGCTGTTGCAAAGCTGGCATCTACTGATCCGTCGTCGATGAATACAATCCGGTAATAATCGTATTCCTGTTCTAATAGTGAGTGGAGGGATCTTTGTACCCAAAGGGCGTCGTTGTGTGCGTAAACGACAAAAACAAAGGTTTTTCGACTGGTAATGGGGTATTCTTGCGTTGTTTGAAGAGGATGGCTGTGATGATCTTTGATCCAAAATCCTAGGAAGAAGGCAATGATCCAGAAGAAAAGATATTTCATAAATGGTATTGACCGTTAATGATGATTGTTCAGGGGAGTCTCTCGAAAGAGGTGCGCAACAGATGGGTAGGGTGATGTATTCTGAGTGTAATCTTGGATCTTGCTGGGAGTTGGTTGAGGGATGGTTGTGAGATAGAGCGTCTCTTGAATATAGTGAAAATGATGTTCTGCCATTTCGAGTAAGGGAATCATGTAGGTTAAAGGGTAGTTTTCCGGAAAATGATGTTCCTTATTGGTAATATCCGATGGGTTGATTTGTTTGAATAGTTTTGCATAGAAACAAGGTATGTAAAAGTTTGAGAAAGATGTGTGCTGAAGTGTTTCTTTTTCAAATGCTTTCTTGGAAGGAGCAGGCGGGGGGATTTTGGAAAATGACGGAAATTCCATCGCTCCGCAGAACGCCATCCATAAATCGGGGTTCATGAAGTATTGGTTGATTTTTTCTAAAGCCCATTCATGAGCTAAAAAGTCTTCTCCATTGAGTAATAGGATGATTTCTTCATCAGCGCAGGAGGAAATGGCTTTTGTGAGATTTACATTGGTGCCTAAAGAGAAGGGGTTTTCTACAAATTGGACATGGCATGTTGAATCGCTCGCATAAATGAGATTTCTTGCGAGTTTTGAGCTTCCATCAGAAGATCCATCGTCGATGTAGATAATGCGAAAAGCATCGTACTTTTGAGAGAGAGCAGAGTTCAGTGTTTTTTCTAGAAAAGCTCCGTTATTGCGTCCAACAATGATGATGACAAATGGGTTGTTTTTAAGCGGATACAAGGATGGTTTAAAGCCAAAATCAAGAACGGGAGTCTTTTGTTTTGAGAGAGTGAGGATTGTCGATGCGACCTCCTCGCGAAAGCGAGCGAGATAAAACCCAGAAATGAAAAAAAGGGCGCAAATGACAATAAAAGATCGTAAACTTTTCATATAGAAATCTTGATTGTGTTTGGAATTTTGATTGAAAGCAAACATTTTTCGGAAAGGTTGTGCTGAAGAAACGTGAAGAATCGGGTTTTTATGAATGGGGGTTGTTATCAAAGAATTTTATTGATAGAACTTGTTTCTTTTGTGTTCTTTTAAGCGAAAGATCGGTAAAATTGGGCCCTGAGCATGAAGAAAGTCAAAAAATGACTAAGAAAGCAAAAATTATTGGAACAGGTTCTTATCTTCCTGAAAAAGTTTTAACCAATCAAGATCTAGAGAAATTGGTGGAAACGACAGACGAGTGGATTGTGACTCGTACAGGGATG
>CAYVDU010000003.1:0-22441 GCA_964450765.1 uncultured bacterium
CAAAGCCACACCAGGAACCGCAAGACCAATTTCAACTAAAAATGGGATTGACTCTGGAAGATAACAAGCGGAAGAAAGTGCAGATCCGGGGAAAAATCAGCGATACCAAGCGACAGATTTTGATTGAAAGTGAACAGATCAAGTCGGACAGTGCTTATGGAACGACGGTTCAAGACCAGGTTCAGGCCGTGATGGTTGAAATGGATGAGTTAAAAATGAGACTGTCCGAATTGGATTTTAAGAAAACCTCTCCGTTGGAGATCCTTTTCCTGCAAACCACGCTTCAGAATTATGGGCTTCGTCTTGCCGACTTTAAGCGCGAAGTGAATGATCTTAAGCAGAGAGAGAATGAGCATCAAAAGCAGATCGCCGAGCGACAAAAACAGGCGGCAGATCTGGAAATCCAGATTAATGATCTTGACTCCCAGAACGCCACATTCGCAGGACAGATCGAGGATTTAAAGCGGGTCCAAGCGAGGCTTGAGAACTTTAGAGCCATTTCTGAAAATACGAGGCTGAGATCGATTCCCGTCGTTTTTGAAAGACCAATTTCGCCCCGAAAAGGGCTTTTTATTTTGGTGGCTGGATCTCTCGCCCTGATGACTTTGCTGATGTCGGCTTTCTTTCTGGAATATTTGGAAAAGATGTCGGGGACTCCTTCCCGCGCGGTTGTTTACGGGTTGGAGAATATAACACCCTCTGAAACGGACGAGAGAGAAGAGGTCACGGTCGGAATCAAGAATGGGTGATCTCCTCGAAAAGAAAAGAGAATGCAGATTCAAGTCGTTGTGACCGATTCGGTTGTTCGCGCCGTGAAGCGCCATCTCCCTTTTCGTCATTATCGGGTTTTCTACTTTGGATCGCGCGTGAGCGGCGGGGCGACGAGACGCTCCGATTATGATGTCGGGTTGGACGCGGGTGAGAAGATTCCGTTGGAGGTGATGGCCGGGATCAGGGAAGAGATTGAAGAAATCCCTGTATTGCAAAAAATCGACCTGGTCGATTTCCGCGCCGTGCCGGAAGCGTTCGCCCGGCAGGCGATGGAAAAGATCGAAATGATTTATGAGCAGTAAGTTCGAAAACCTCTTTCCTCTGTTGGAAAGGGCGGTCGGCAAGTTATCTGACGCCTTGAAACAGGAGAAAAACGAATACATCCGGGATTCGGCGATTCAGCGGTTTGAATTTACCTTTGAGTTGGCTTGGAAAACGCTGAAGGCCTCTCTTGAAGAGGAGGGAGTCAGGGTCTACTCTCCGAGAGAAAGTCTCAAGGGGGCCTTTCAGGCCGGTCTGATCGATGAGACTCCAATCTGGTTCAAGACGATCGAATTGAGAAATTTGACGAGCCATACCTACAATGAGTCGGTCGCGGATCAAATTTATGATGCCCTGCCCGAGATTTTGGTTTTGTATCAGGATCTCCTGCAAAAACTCAAAAAGAGGGCGAGTGAGCGGGGGATCTAGAAGGAACCGGACTGAATAAATCTCTCCGGGTGATATTCCCAGCCGCTTGGGGAGTATCAATGTTTTTATGTTTTGGTTTTGATCCCTTGCGCTTGCAGCGTGGTTCACTCAGTTCGCTGCCTATCCTGGAGACCATTAGTGAATGCAGTCTTTCGTTTTACATCTCATATCTCTGGTTTGACCTCTAGGATTTATCACTTTGTATGGTCACGTCCCATCCTTAAAGACACGCTCGTTACGACAGTTTTAAGTGTTATAGGGAAAGGGGCGGGCTTTCTTGTTCCTCTTTTTGTCGCCGCATGGTTTGGAGTTTCAACTGAAACGGATGCTTTCTTTTTTGCTTACGGGCTGATCCTTTTTTTAACAGGGATTTTTGCTCCTGTTGTGGAAAGCGTAATCGTCCCATTCATCGCACAAATTAGGGTAAAAGATGAGACTGAAGTACGGACTTTCTTGGGGACTACCTTGGTTTTTGCAATTGGTGGACTTCTTGTGTTAAGTGGTTTTTTTTTAGTGATTTTAGAGCCGCTTTTACTTGCTCTAACGCGCTTTCCCCAAGAGTCTATTGAACTGATCTTTCGGCTTTTTTTAGAAACAATTCCTCTGCTGGTTTTTCTTGTTACAACAAGTGTTCTTTCCGGAGCGCTTAATGCCTATAAACTTTTTGTGCTTCCTGCTGTTTCGCCCGCCTTACGGATGATGGTCACCCTCCTTACGATCTGGGTGTTGAAAAATAGAATAGGAGTACATTCAATTGCGATGGGTTATGTCACTGGCGAGGTCTTTCGGTTGGTATTGCTTGGTAGTGAAGCTGTGAAGAGGAAGATGCTTGTTTTCAAAGTTACGATTGATCTCAAACAAAACTTTGTTGAGTTTTTAAGGGTCTCCTTTTATCAGGTCATTGGTCTGGTTGCGGTGGCTTTTAATCCGATGGTTGATAAGGCTATGGCGTCGTGGCTTTCTCCCGGCAGTGTTTCAATACTGGAGTATGCGGACAGGGTCTACCAAATTCCTATGACCTTTATGAGTTCTGGCCTTTTTGTGGTCCTACTTTCTCATTGGTCAGGTGATTTTTACCAGGAGGATAAGGCATTCTTCAGACGGAAAGTCATCAACATGGCGAAGATCGTTGGTGTAGGAACATTGTTGTTTTCCTTTCTCCTTATCTTGGCTAGGAATCCATTGGTTCGGTTTGTTTATGGATACGGAAAGTTTCCCACTGAGTATTTGAATCCAGTTGCCACAGTATGGAGTTTGTATCTTGGTGGTCTTGCTCCTACTATTTTAGGATTGATATTTGCCAGAGCGCATTTAGCGATGAAAAACACGACTGTATTTATGCAGCTCGGCATTGCAAATTGTATTCTTCATGTTTTGCTTAATTTAGTCCTTATCAACCCATTTGGTATTTATGGGCTTGCGTTCTCAACGACGCTGACTTACTCGATTATCTCTGCGGGTTTATGTTTAACTTTCTTAAAGATAAGGATGATATGATGGCCACCTCTTCTAATTTTAATGAAATTTACGTTGCGGAAATCGAAGCTGGAAAAAAGATTGCCGATAGGTATGCGGATGCCTATGAAACTTTGTTTTATGAAACGACGAGAAAGATGATTTCAGAAATGGTCACTCACAATGATGCTGAAATACTTAACGTATTAGATATAGGCTGTGGTACCGGTAATTTAACGAAGTTTTTTTCTGAGAAGCAAAATTGCAATGTGGTCGCAATTGATATCTCTACAGAAATGTTACGTGTTGCTAAAAAGAAATTAGAAGGGGTTCATTTTCTTTCTTCTACTGCTGGTGATACTCCTTTTAAGAAAAATTCATTCGATGCCGTTGTTGGATACAGTGCTCTTCATCACCTTCCTGACTTAGAAGGATTTTTTTTAGAGATATTTCGCATTTTGAAACCCGGAGGGTTATTTGTTTTTGGCGAGCCGGTAGAATCTTTCTTAAGTGAGAATAAAACGTTGTATCGTTTCTTTAAACTTCCTTTGTATCCGCTTTATTTGTTTTTTAAAATGAAAAATTCGAAGAATCTAAAAGTATTTCAAGATATAAATTTTGATGCTTTCGCAACGTCAGTTCATCGGCATTTGACAGAAAAAGAAGTGGTCGATTCGATAGCGAAAACAAATTCAAAAAAAGTATCAGTTCGCATTAAAAGGCTGGGCATCCTGTCCCCCTGGTTTGGAGGAGTTTTGTTTAAATCAAGGCGTATCGATTGCTTAGTATTCAAGCCTTTATGGTATTTGGACCTTATTTTAGCTTGGATCTTCCTTAAATGTACTTCGGAGATGTTTATCACTGGAAAAATAGAACAGGGATAACAAGGTGAAAGAACGATTATCACAGCCCGAATTTTGGGAAGGAGTCTATGGACAAAGAAGAAAGAGTGATTTTCTTCCTAACCCTAAGAAGTATCGATTACATTATGAGATGGACCATGTTTTTAAGGCTTTGTTCAGGCCGGATCGTTCTGTGCGGCTTTTAGAATTGGGAGCGGGGGGATCAGTATGGCTTCCGTATTTCGCGAAAGAATTTGGGTTTCAGGTTTACGGAATCGATTATTCGAAGGAGGGATGTGAACAAGCTAAAAAAAATCTCGAGCTGGGGGGGGTAAAGGGGAAGATTCTTTGTGAAGATTTCTTTGACATGGGTGATAAGTGGAAAGATTTTTTTGACGTGATTATATCTTTCGGGGTCATCGAACATTTCGATAAACCGGTCGATGTGATTCGTTTGCTGAAAGGTCTTTTAAAATCCGGTCATCCTGGATTGATCGTCACAATGGTTCCGAATACCGCTGGTCTTCTGTTTCAGCTTCAGAAATTAGTGGATGAAGAAGTATTTAATATTCACAAAATTTTTTCTCTTAAAGATCTCTCTGCCTATCACAGGGAAGCCGGGATGGAGGTTGTATCAGAGCAATATCTGCAGTTTATGGATTTTGGGATATTAAATTATCAACGGGTTTTGAAGGAAAAACGATTTAAGTTAGTAGCAAGGGGCATCACTGGAATTAACCTTCCGATTTTGTATCTACAGAAAGTTCTCGATTTTTATCCCCAAAGTAAGAGATGGAGCTCTTCAATGCTTGTGGTTGCAAGAAAAGGGAAGGAAATTCAAGCGTAGAATGTGTGGGATTTTGGGGGCCGTAGCTCGGAAGGGTGTAGAGGAAGGGCAACTGGCCCTCATGCGTGATGTAATGGCCCATCGTGGTCCCGACGATTCAGCATTATGGCTAAGCCCCGATAGAACGGTGGGCCTTGCCCACCGAAGGCTCTCCATCCTTGATCTTTCTCAGGCCGGCAGACAACCCATGTCCGATCGTGATGGGAAGATCTGGATTATCTTTAACGGAGAAATTTACAATTTCCGGGAAATCCGGGAAGAACTGGTAAGGGATGGTTTTACATTCAGGAGTCATACAGATACAGAGGTTCTTATTAATGCCTATAAAAAATGGGGTACTGATTGTCTGCAACAATTGAATGGGATGTTTGCCTTCGGGATATATGACGAGAATTCGAGAACTCTTTTTCTCGCCAGGGATCGGGCTGGGAAAAAGCCACTCTACTATGCGGAGGGAGGCGGCAGGTTTGCTTTTGCTTCTGAGCTGAAAGCGTTAATTAAGGATGAAAAACTTTCGAGAGAACTGGACCTGTATGCCCTGAACTTCTACTTCACTTTCGGTTATATTCCGGGAGAGCTTTGTATCTTTAAGGCGGTCAGAAAACTGGCACCTGCCCATGCGATGACTTATGAGATAGGCAGCGGTCGGAAGAGGATTTGGAGGTATTGGGAGCCTCCGGTGGGAGCGGAAGTAACTCCCCCTGAAGATGAACTCCTGGAGGAATTGGAAACGCTCTTAGAAGATGCCGTTCGCCTTCGAATGATCAGCGATGTTCCTCTTGGGGCCTTTTTGAGTGGCGGCATCGATTCGAGCCTTGTGGTTGCGATGATGAGCAGGCTTTCGGACCGCCAGGTGAAGACATTCAGCATCGGCTTCGATGAAAGCCAATATAATGAGCTTCCTTATGCTAAACTCGTTGCCAGGCACTTTAACACAGACCATCGTGAAATTATGGTGAAACCCGATGCGTTCTCCATTCTTCCAATATTAGTCCATCAGTTTGATGAACCCTTTGCTGATTCTTCACTGATTCCAACTTACTATGTATCAAAAGCAACAAGAGAATATGTCACCGTGGCTCTCTCTGGTGATGGAGGAGATGAGCTTTTCGGAGGATATCAAAGGTATTTAGCTACAAAGGCAAACGCCTGGATGGCCAATTGGACCCCATTTTTTTTAAGAAAATTTGTCTCTAGTCTGGCATCCCTTTTGCCCGATGGTTTGAGGGGCAAGAACCAATTGCTCAGACTTAAACTAAACGGCGAAGGGGCATTCCTCGACCGTCTGACTCATGGTTTTTTTAACCTTCGTGCCCGTCAACAATTGTTTTCAAAAGAAGTCTTGGCGGAAATCGAGGAGACGATTAGTGCACCGGAAGAGTTCCAAATGGGACTATTGAAAGAGTTTCACAGGGATTTTCTCAGCCGATTGATGTACACAGACTTCCGCATTTATTTGCCGGATGATGTTTTAGTGAAAGTAGATCGGGCGAGTATGCTTACTTCGCTGGAGGTTCGGGCTCCTTTTCTGGACTATCGTATCGCAGAATTCTCGTTTGGGAAGGTCCCATCCTGGCTGAAAATACATGGATGGACGAAGAAGCACCTTCTTAAGAAGCTTGCGAGGAAGCTCTTACCCAGGGAGCTCGATCTTAATAGGAAACAGGGGTTTGGATTGCCGATCGCCGAGTGGTTTCGGGGCCCGTTGAAGGGTTTTCTCTCGGACGCTATCTTAGCGGAAGGAAACCCTTTTTTAGAGACATCTTCCATTGCTAGATTGTTACAAAGACACTTGGGGTGTCAGGTAGATGAAAGTTCACGTTTATTTACTATTTTAATGTTTGAACTATGGCGGCGGGAGTATCTGACGTAAACATTTCCTCTGACAAAAAAGAGCTGGTAAAAATTTTTTTCGTCATTCCTTCATTGCATGGAGGGGGGGCGGAGAGAGTATTGACCACTCTTCTTCGACACCTGAATAGAGAAAAGTTTCTTCCGGTTTTGGTACTATTCCAAAAATCGGGCCCTTTGCTTGCCGAATTACCGATTAATTTGAGAATCGTTGACCTTCGGAAGCGGGGGCGACTCTCGTTTTTCAACCTGGTCTTTTCTCTTGCCAGGCTAATCAGAAAGGAGCGTCCCAGGATTATTTTTAGCATGATCTGGTATACAAATGTTGTTGCTGTCCTTTCAAAATATCTGGCAGTCAGCAAGGATGTTAAGGTTATTTTGAGCGAAAGAATCTTCCCTAGTGCTGATTTTAAGCAGTTGAAGGGGGGGGCTTTTAGGGGGTTGATGACAAAGGTCTTATATCCCTGTGCGGATTTAATCACGGTCGTGTCATGCAAGGCAAAGGAGGATTTAGTTCTAAATTTCAACGTCCCAGATAGGAAAATTCATGTTGTTTACAATCCCATCGATATTGAACACATTCAAACATTGGCGTCTGATCCTCTGGATTGTTCCGGCTTTGGAGATTTTTCATCGCCGATTGTGATTGGCGTTGGAAGGCTTGTAGAACAAAAAGGGTTTGAATACCTTATAAGAGCCTTTGCTCTTGTGAGGCGGAAAGTTCAAGCGAGACTAATTATTGTTGGAGAGGGAGAGAGACGTGAACAACTTCAAAAACTTATTGTGCAATTAGGCCTTTCAGGGGATGTTTTTTTGTCAGGGTTTCAAGAGAATCCATATCCTTGGCTTGCCCATTCTTCAATATTTGTGCTGTCTTCAATATACGAAGGATTTCCAAATGTGATACTTGAGGCGATGGCCTTGGGGATTCCAGTGATCTCGACCAACTGCCCATCTGGTCCCGATGAGATTATTGATGACGGTAAGAACGGCCTTCTTGTCCCTGTCGGAGATGAGAAGGCCCTCGCAGATGCGGTGTTGAGAATCTTTCAAGAGGATCCGCTGTCTAAAGGACTCTCGATTGAAGCTAAAACAAGGACCATCGATTTTAATGTGCATAAGATTATCCGCCGATATGAAGAAATTTTTCAGTCTTTCAATTGCTGAGGGGTGAGGTGGAGCATCGTGTCAACCAACGGGTAAACATGCCTGGTAAGCAGTCCCTTCTTGCCATCTGTGCCATCCTAGTTTCATCTTTGATAATTGGAGTGACCTCGGCAATAAATCTGCTCCTTCCTTTTACCTTTGTATTCTCTAGTATATTTGTCTTGCTTTATCTTTGCTTTGAGAAAGGGATGTTGATATGTTTTGGCCTTTTCTTGATTGTCCAGGAACTATTAGTTCTGAATGTTGGTCAAGAGAGTCATGTTGGGGTATTCCTGAAGCGCCTTGACGAAACTGTTATATTAACTTTTTTTGTCATCCTCCTCGCTAAGCAGTGCTGTTTAAGGCTTAGGCTCACGAAAACCTCTGTCAATTTTCTGGTGCTGGGAGTGTGCTTGATTGGGTTTCTCTCAAGCATATATAAAGATGTTCCATTCCACGTCGCAGGCTTTGACCTTTTTCTCATTCTAAAGGGTTTTCTTCTCTTTTATATTTTTTCTGCGCTTCGATATGAAGAAGCGGATGTTCGTCTTCTCAGTCGGATTTTTTTTATCACTGGTGTCGTTATTGTTCTTCTTGGATTGATCGATTTTATTTCGCCTGAAAAATTTAGATCAGCAATCGGCAACCAGTCTTATGTGCATTATCAGTTTGGGATTCCAAGTATTCAATCGATTTTCGTTCACCCAGGTTTGTTTGGTTGGTTCACTGCGCTTCTGGCTTGTTATAGTTTTGCTTTTTATTGCATTTATCGGAATCAGCGAAGTTTATTTTTAGCGTCTTTTTTTACCCTTGTAATGCTTCTTTCCATGCGCAGAAAACCGATAGCCGGTCTCCTTGTGGCCGTTGTTTTTACCCTATTTGTTTTCTGGCCCTATCTTGGAAAGGGAAGAATTAGAATCGCTTTGGCCACGATCATTTCTATGGGGGGAATCGGTTTTCTATTTTTCGAAAAAATAATGGGTATTATATACGAAGGGTTCAATTTTTATTTATCCAATCCAGATCCAATGAGTGTTGCAAGGAACGCGTTATACATTACGAGCTTCACAATCGCCGGGGATTACTTTCCATTGGGGGTCGGTTTGGGGCGTTTCGGCGGCTGGGTTTCCAGTATGTATTACAGCCCAGTATATAGAGAATACGGCCTTGATTCCGTCTACGGACTGTCTCCCGACATGCCAGATTTTATTTCCGATACCTTTTGGCCGCATATCCTGGGCGAGTTGGGTGTGGCAGGGGTGATTGTATATTCTTTTATTTTGTTGGCGTTGTTTCGAATACCCTGGCAATTTTTTAAACGAGGGGAGAATCCCTTTATTAAAGCATTCGCGTTGGGAACGATGATGGTTTTTATAGAAGCGTTGGTTGAATCAGTTGCACATCCTATTTATGAAATGAGCCTCACCGGATATTTTGTTTTCGGAAGTATCGGTGTTTTGAATGCCGTCCGTAGAGAAAGTTCGTCGCCCTTAAGTAAATAAATTTAAATTCTGAAACTTTTCCGGGGAGGTTCCTATAGAGGCTATGGATAATCAAGGCTTTTGGAGGGAAGCCCAGATTTTTGGGAGCCTTATTGCTCAAAAAGGAATTAAAAAAGTGGGATCTTTTCTTGTTGTCGGGTGCGGAGATGGTACCGAGGCGGCGATTTTAGCGGAGGTAACGGGGACAAAAGTAATAATAGGGATAGATTCAATTTTCGCTTTTAGTGATTCGGCTAAAAGAACTGTTTCTTGCGCGTTGGTCGATGCAACCGCTTTACCCTTTCTTGCGGAGAGTTTTGATGTAGTCTATTGCTATCATGTATTGGAACATATCTTGGAATACAAAAAGGTCATTGCTGAGGTAATGCGTGTATTACGGAAGGGCGGTCTGTTCTATGTGGGTGTGCCGAATAAGCGAAGGTTGATCGGGTACGTTGGGTCGGCGCGAGCAACGATGAAGGAGAAGATAGTCTGGAACTTGATGGATTATAAGAAGAAGATTTTAGGAGAATTTGAAAATGAGAAAGGGGCTCACGCCGGATTTTATGAAAAGGAATTGGAGGATGCGCTAAACGATCCTTTTGATCGGATATATCCCGTTCGGGACGAATATTACAGACTCAAATACAGCCATAAGGTGCACTGGATTGACTGGATTATCTCTTTAAAACTGGGCGACTTGCTTTTTCCATCGAACTATTTCATTTGTATCAAATGAGTGTAGAAGTCGGCAGCATATCTCAATTCCAAGTCGAAGATGCTGTTCGTCGTCTTTACTCCCATGTTTGTAGGGCGCACTGGAACGGGCAGGCCATTGTCGGGCCGGATCAGGGAATCCGTTGGCATATTCGGTTTTGGCGATTTGTAAAAAGCTATACCCCGTTCATTCCATGGAATGAACGTTTTCTGTTTATACAGGCTCAGGGAGATTGGGTTCAATGTAATTGGTCTCTTTTCGAGAAATACCGCGATGAGCATTATAAAAATGTCGCCCTTTCCTGTACGGATTATCTACTAAAAATACAGCTTGACGATGGTTCTTTTGAATATCCTTTGAGGGAAAGAAAACATCTTAAAGCAACCGTTGAGGGGAACTGGGGGGCCATCGCGTTTTTGGAATCTTACCGAAGGACAGGGGCAAAAAAATTTCTTGATGCGGCAAGCAAATGGCATGGCTTTCTTATCAACAAAATAGGTTTTCAGGAATATCGGGGGACTTTAGCAATCAATTACTTCAATCAGCCACGCGGGAATGTCCCTAACAATACAGCAGAGGTCCTTTGGTTGTTAGCAGAGTTTTATGATATTACAGGTGACCGAAACTACTTGCAGTATACTGATCGAATGATTGAGTTTTTGAAGCAAGTTCAGCTCCCAACTGGAGAGTTACCGTATGTCGTTGAGAGTCCGTATGAGGGTCGCCGCGATCATTATCTATGTTATCAATATAATGCTTTTCAGTTTGTGAAGTTGGTACGCTATTATGACCTGACCAAAAATGAGAAGATTTTCGCTGTATTGAGGCTGCTGGCGGAATATCTGTCTACGGGAATCAGCAAGCAAGGCTATTGCAAGGTGGACTGTTTCAGAAGTTTTCCTCAAGTGTATTACTACACTGCGATCCTTGCTCAGGCTTTGTTAAAGGCAGATCAAATAGGGTTGGGTCCGTATGATGCACTTGCCTTAGGGCTTTATCGCCATCTGCTTTCAAGACAGCTTCCCAATGGGGGATTTATTTTTTCAAGCAGAGACTATAGGGTTCTTTCGGATCGGAGATCTTATCCGCGAAACCAGGTGATGATTTTAGACGCCTTACTTGCACTCGAAGAGCAACAGAGTGGAAGATAAACAGATGAAGGTTCTCATGGTGACGAACATGTATCCTAGCGAAGTCCTCCCCGGTTGGGGTGTTTTCGTGAAGGATCAGATCGATTCGATTCGGAAAGAAGGTATCGATATAGAGGTTTTTGTTATTGAAGGATATAAAAATTTCTTAAATTATTTTAAGGCCATTGTTCAACTCAGGAAGAAGGTCCGATCCCACTCTTATGATCTGATTCATGCCCATTACGGGTTGAGCGGTATTGTTGCAAGGATGCAGTTCCGTTTACCTGTGGTGGTTTCTTTCTGCGGGGACGATCTATTGGGAAAACCGACCGTTCTTGGAGACAAAACTCCATTCAGTAGATTATTGGTCTGGGCCGGAAAAAGACTGGCAAGGCATGTTGATGCTGTCATTGTAAAATCCGATGAAATGTATCGGCTGTTGCCAGAGGTAGAAAATGCCCATGTTATTCCGAATGGGGTTGATTTTGACAGGTTTTATCCGATGCCAAAGAAAAAAGCCCGGGAGGAACTTGGTTTAAAACAGGATGGACGCTATGTTCTCTTCGTCGGTAATCCCAGAGGAGCCGGAAAATGCTTTTGGGTTGTTCATCAGGCGATGGAATATCTTTCTGAAGATCAGTTTCAGGCAGGGTTGGTTATCCTACACGCCCAGAGACATGACTTGGTACCACTTTATATGAATGCCTGCGATGTCCTTGTTCTGTCATCCTATTCGGAAGGGTCACCAAATGTGGTTAAAGAGGCCATGGCCTGCAACCTTCCAATTGTCTCAGTCGATGTTGGAGATGTGCGTGAACTTATCGGGAAATGCGAAGGATGTTATATTGTTGAAAGAACGCCTGATAGATTCTCGGAGAAGGTAAAATTTGTTCTATCACATAATAAAAGGACCAATGGAAGGAAGTTCATTGAACACTTGCGTCTTGAAAGCGTGGCAAAGAAAATTGTTAATGTGTATCATGGTATCTTACAGACCAGGGCGTACGCATCTAAATTTTGGGTGAATGTGATATAAAGCTTTCCTGAAAGGGGGAGCGAAATGGATCGAAGACCGGTTGCGAGCATCACCGAACATTTTGAGAGATTGCCCGACCCACGCGTTGATCGGACGAAGCAGCACCTTCTGCAGGATATGCTGACGATTGCGATCTGCGGAGTCATCTGCGGGTTGGACAGTTTTGTGGAGATAGAGGAGTTTGGAGAGGCCAAGGAGAGGTGGTTTCGGACGTTTCGTAAGTTGCCGAATGGGATTCCGTCGCACGACACCTTTGGGCGTGTTTTTGCGGTCCTGGACCCGGAAGTTTTTGGGCAATGTTTTTCAAGCTGGATCGCGGCGGTGAGCGAAGTGACAGAGGGGAGTGTGGTGGCGATCGACGGGAAGACATTGAGGCGAAGCTTTGACAAAAGTTCGGAGAAGGCGGTCATCCACATGGTGAGCGCATGGGCCGATTCCGACTAGATGGTTTTGGGACAGGTGAAGACAGAGGAGAAGTCAAACGAGATCACCGCCATCCCCAAGCTTCTTTCGATGCTGGCGTTGAGTGGGTGCATCGTCACGATCGATGCGATGGGATGCCAGAAGAAGATCGCCGCCGATATTATCGATAAAGGCGCCGATTATGTTTTGAGTTTGAAGGGGAATCAGGGAACGATGGAGGCAGAGGTCAGAGAAATTTTTGACTGGGCGAAGGCCTCAGAGTTCAAAGACGTGGAACATGACTTTTTTGAGACGGTTGAGTCCGATCATGGGAGAGTTGTGATCCGGCGGTATTGTGGAGCACATCGGAGAAGCGGTCACCCGGGAGAGAGCTGTTTTTATATCAGCAACCTGAACGGAAGAAATGCCAAGACCTTTGCTCATGCGGTCCGCAGCCATTGGGGGATCGAGAACAAGCTGCACTGGGTTTTGGATGTTGCCTTCCGAGAAGACGAGAGCCGTGTTCGAAAAGATCATTCAGTGGCAAACTTCTCAACCATAAGACGTATCGCCTTGAATCTTCTCAAGCAGGAGAAGACCGCCAAGGTGGGCATCAAAACCAAACGCAACAAGTCAGGTTGGAGTGAAAACTATCTCCTTAAAGTACTGGGAATTTAGATGCGTACGCCCTGTCTTACAGACTAGGGTCTGTTGACATTCAAATTCATATGAGATAATTGCGCCAACCTGATGAGGAGGTTGGCGCGATGGTACGAAGAATACTACGCGATGACCGATGGAAACGCATCAAACAGATGTTACCCGGCAAGCCGAGCGATCCGGGACGGACGGCGGCGGATAATCGGCTCTTTGTCGAAGCGGTGTTATGGGTGGCGCGCACCGGTTGTCCTTGGCGGGACCTGCCGGAGGAATTCGGCGTCTGGAACAGTGTATATAAGCGCTTTGCCCGCTGGTCGAACAGAGGCGTGTGGCACCGCGTGTTCGCAGCATTGGCCATTGACGCCGACTTTGAGGAGATCTTTCTGGATTCCACGATTGTCCGGGCTCACCAACATGCGGCGGGCGCCCCTAAAAAAAGGGGGATCAGGCCCTTGGCCGCTCGCGCGGCGGGTTGACCACCCAGATTCACGCGGTGGTCGAAGGCTTGGGGCACTTGGCGCGTTGGAGCCTGACCGCCGGTCAAACGCACGACATCACGCAAGCCCAGACATTGATCGAGGGAATCACGACGCAAGCCGTCGTGGGGGACAAGGCTTACGATGCTGACCTGCTGATCAAATTCATCACGCAGGCGCGTGCGACCGCAGTCAGAAGGCAGACTCGGCCTTTTGATGCGCATCTCTACAAATATTGCAACCTGATTGAACGGTTTTTTTGTCGGCTCAAACACTTTCGTCGCATCGCCACACGTTACGACAAGCTTGCAAGCCGCTTCTCGTTTTTCATCGCACTCGTCGCTGCTTTCGTGTGGCTGAGTTAAATGTCAGCAGACCCTAGAGTAAGATAAGAAAAATGGAAAGGCCCGTGGCGGTTACCGCGGTAGAGGGGCTTTTTGACGAAGTGAGAGAAAATGTGCGGTATTGTTGGAATCGTTAACTCCCAACCGGAATTTCAGGCCAACTCGGATTGGCTCAGAAAGGCTACGGCAATTCTCTCGCATCGCGGTCCAGATGATGAGGGTTTTTATGTCAACGGAGAGGTCGGTCTTGGCCATCGTCGGTTGAGCATTATCGATCTGAAGGGAGGACATCAGCCTCTTTCCAATGAAGATGGACAGATTTGGATTGTTTATAATGGGGAGGTTTACAATTATCTCGATTTAAAAAATGAGTTGAAGGGTCAACACGTGTTCCGAACAAAAACCGATACAGAAGCCATCATCCATTTATACGAGGAAAGGGGGAAAGAGTGCGCAAAGGAACTCCGGGGGATGTTCGCCTTTGCAATTTGGGATAATCGGGAAAAGACATTACTATTGGTGAGAGACCGACTAGGGATAAAACCGCTTTATTATCATTACGATCGGAAGAGGCTTGCATTCGCTTCAGAAGTTAAATCGCTCTTGCTCCTACCCCACTTTCGTCCAGAGGTAGACTATCAAGTTTTGTATCATTATTTGACGTTCAGGTATGCCCCTGCCGAGTATACCCTCTTCAAGGGGATCAAGAAACTTCTTCCCGGCCACACGCTACAATGGAAGGGCGGCAAAATCGAGGAGGAAAAATACTGGGACCTATATTCTTTACAATCACAACCTCCTCAAATTCTCAAAGATTTTCGCGTATTCAACGACGAGCTTGTGGCCAGACTCGAAGAGGCAGTAAAGATGTGTCTGATGAGCGATGTCCCTATTGGCGCCTTCTTGAGCGGAGGGATCGATTCAAGTATTCTGGTCGGTTTAATGAGCCAGATGATGGCTCAGCCGGTGAAAACATTCTCTGTCGGATTTCAGGATGAACGATACAGCGAATTGGCGCATGCAAGGGACGTTGCCAGGCACTTCCACACGGAGCACCATGAAGTGGTCGTCAATGATCGGGACTTGCTCCAACAAATACCCCGGTTAGTCTGGCATCGAGACGCTCCTTTGACGGAGCCGGCAGATGTTCCACTTTTTCTGGTTTCGAGCATGGCGCGTAGCCATGTCAAGGTGGTGCTTTCTGGCGAAGGGAGTGATGAGATCTTTGCCGGATATCCAAAGTATGTCTACGACCGTTTTTTTTCCTACTACCAGTTTTTGCCGAAAAAAATTCGAGCATCATTCGTTGCCGAACTTGTTCGGATGCTTCCTTATGGATCTAGAAAATTAAAAATTGCACTGACGAGCTTGAATATTTCGGATTCTGCGGAACGATTCGCAAGCTGGTTTTGCGCATTTACAACCCAAGAAAAAGAAAGCCTCCTATCTCCGCAGTTTAAGTCTTTCGTTGCTGGGATCTCTTCAGCGGGGGTGCTTCGGCCTCTTATCAAGCATTTTGAGAGTGAGGACACTCTTCATCAGATGCTTTATTCCGATGTCAAACTCTGGTTGCCTGATAATCTGCTGGAAAGGGGAGACCGGATGACGATGGCTGCCTCTATTGAGGGAAGAGTCCCTTTTTTGGATCACAAGTTGGTTGAGTTTGCCTTCACGATACCGGCAAATCTGAAAGTGAAGGGGTTTATAGGGAAGTATCTTTTAAAAAAGGCGTTCGAGTTTTTAATTCCGAAGAAGAATCTCTATCGAAGAAAAGTCGGATTTGTTGTTCCGGTGGGAAGCTGGTTTCGTAGTGGATTAAGAGAGTTTTTACAAGAAACACTTCTTTCGAAACGTGCCCTCAGTAGGGGTTATTTCCAGGAGGAAGTTTTGAGGAAAATGATTAGGCAGCACCTTGAAGGAAGGACAGATCATCAGAGGCAGCTCTGGACCTTACTAAATCTGGAACTCTGGCATCGGATTTTTATAGACGGGACTGACTTCAAAGACTTGGAAAGTACCATCCGGTAATCCTGATTGAGGTGGGTGAATGCGATTAAGTATTTTGGGGCTTGGTTATGTGGGAAGTGTGTGCGCCGGATGTTTTGCAAAGGAAGGACATCATGTGCTCGGAATCGACAACAATCTCACAAAAGTAGAGATGCTAAATAGTGGGGTTGCCCCTATTATAGAAAAAGATATGGACCAAATCGTAAAAGAAGCGGTCTTTTCCCGAAAGCTATCCGCCAGTCTGAATGCCAGAGAAGGAGTCCTCTTCTCGGATGTTATTTTAGTGTGTGTTGGGACACCGAGTAAAGGTAACGGCAGTCTGGATCTTTCTCATCTGGAACAGGTTTGTATTGAGATCGGTGATGCTTTAAAAGAGAAAAAGGAATATTGTACCGTTGTCATTAGAAGTACGATTCTTCCTGGAACGACAGAAGGAACCCTAATCCCGATTTTAGAAAAAAGATCCGGAAAGAAAATGGGAAGGGAATTCGGTGTTTGCTACAATCCAGAGTTTCTTCGTGAAGGCTCCGCTGTTAATGATTTTTACCATCCGCCTAAGACTGTGATTGGTCAAGTTGAGGAAAAAGACGGCGCGCTCCTTTCCGAGCTCTATAGTAAGTTCCCACCGCCTTTTATCAGGACTTCCATCAAGGTCGCAGAAATGGTGAAGTATGTCGATAATACCTTTCATGGGTTAAAGGTTGCCTTTGCCAATGAAGTCGGAAGTCTCTGTAAAGAACTGAGGATAGATAGCCATGATGTGATGAGGATATTCTGCATGGATGAAAAGCTAAATTTATCTTCTTATTACTTAAAACCCGGTTTTGCTTTTGGTGGATCTTGTTTGCCAAAGGACATTCGGGCTTTAATGTATAAAAGTAAAAGTCTGGACTTGGATCTACCTTTGATAAACTCCATCTTGCGAAGCAACGAGCGTCAATTAAAACGGGGTATTCAAAAGATTATCGATACGGGCAAGAAAAAGGTTGGAATTTTGGGACTCAGCTTCAAAGCAGGTACAGATGATTTAAGAGAAAGTCCTATGGTTGAGGTTGTGGAGACGCTGATTGGAAAAGGTTTCGAGGTAAAAATCTATGATAGGAATGTGACTTTATCACGATTGATCGGGAAGAACAAAAAATATCTTGAAGAGCATATACCGCATATTTCATCTCTGATGGTAGAGTCCCTGGAGGCACTTCTAGAAAACACGGAGGTCATCGTTATTGGAAACAAATCCGAGGATTTTTCTGAAGTGGTCAAACGGGCCAGAAAGGAGCAAAACATTATCGATCTGGTTAGAATTCAGGATCAAATTGAAACGAGCGCTTTCTATGAGGGGATTGGCTGGTGACGGATAACCGCCAGATTGGGGTACTTATTATTGTTGAAAATCTTCCTGTTCCTTTTGATCGGAGGGTTTGGCAGGAAGCAACAACATTAAGACAGGAAGGATATGTTGTATCGATTATCTGTCCCGTTGGGAAGGGATATAAAAAAAGATATGAAGAGATCGAGGGGATCCATATTTATCGACATCCCCTCCCGATTGAGGGGGATGGACTTGGTGGTTATATTGGGGAATATGCGGTTGCACTTTCTTGGGAGTTTTATTTGACATGGAAGGTTTTTTTTAAGCACGGATTTGACGCCATTCATGCATGTAACCCACCAGATTTAATTTTTTTGATCGGGGCATTCTTTAAATGCCTTATGGGGAAAAAATTTATCTTTGATCATCACGACATTAATCCCGAATTATATCTTGCTAAATTTGGTAAAAAAGATCTTCTTTACAAGCTAATTACTCTGTTGGAGAAGCTTAGTTTCTACGTTTCCGATATTTCTATTGCAACGAATATGTCTTATAGAGATATTGCTATTGACAGAGGTCGAAGGTCTCCCGAGAAAGTATTTGTTGTCAGAAGTGGCCCTGATCTTCAAAAGATGAGATCTGTTCCGCAGAATCCAGCCTTAAAAAGTGGCAAGAAGTATATGGTCGGGTATGTTGGTGTCATGGGAAAACAAGAAGGATTGGATCTTCTGTTAAAGAGTGTTCACCGCATTCTTTATGTCAACCACCGCACGGATATAAAATTCGTACTCATTGGAAGTGGAACAGAATTAGAAAATTTAAAAAAAATATCTTCTGATCTGGAACTGGATCGATATGTGGAATTTACGGGAAGGATATCGGACGCGCTGCTGCTAGAATATCTTTCGACGTGTGATATATGCGTTAATCCGGACATTGCGAATGAAATGAATGACAAGTCGACAATGAATAAGATCATGGAATATATGGCACTTTCTAAACCGATTGTTCAATTTGATTTAACTGAAGGGAGATTTACTGCTCAGGATGCCTCCCTCTATGCCAAGAGAAACGATGAAATTGATTTTGCTGAAAAAATTCTTTTCCTTGTTGATCATGAGGAAGCTAGAAATCACATGGGAGAATTTGGGTTAAAAAGAGTCCGAGAACATCTTCACTGGGGAGTCGAGAAGTCTAAACTCATCAGCGCTTATCAGACTTTATTCCCTCTAAAAAATATTTCCATGACATAGAATCGCCTTGGATCGCCTTCCATAAAGAGTCCTTTGAAGAATAATAAGGGCATTTTTTTGCAGGGCACATGCTCAAACAAAGGGCCAAGCTGGCCGTATTTTCCGTTTATCTCGCTGAAGCGATTTTGTTGATTTTTTGCCGAATGCCGGTTTTGTGATTGATTGTGATTGATCTTGATGGATCTTCTCCAAAGTGAGTGGGTAAACCCTCGATTCAAGACCTTCCTCCTCGTCGTTTTAGCTGGCCGCGGGGCGTCGTAAGGGGCGGTCTCTGTTAACATTCCTCCTTGTTATGGGTAATTTGCAAGAAGACAGTTTATACCCCAAAAGAGGAGGTTTACATGCCCAAAGTCAACTTTATCATCGAAGAAGGGGTTCAAACGGATCTTGTAAAAATGATTCCACGGCGGCAGAGAAGCAAGCTGGTCAATGAGGCCATCAAGAAGGAATTGCGTCGGATCAAGAGGGTCGAGGCGTTGAGCAATCTGATCAACTTGCGGAAGAAGACGGCGACGCGCTCCTCTCGCGAAATCGAGAAGTCTTTGAACGAAGATCGGAAGAGGTCTTGATGGAGAGCGTCATTCCGGATGCTTCGATCATTTTAAAGTGGTCTCTTGAGAAGGAGGAGGAACCCGACTTTTAAAAGGCGTTTCTGATTTTGCGGGACTACCTGGAGGAGAAAATCGATATTTGCCTTCCGAGTCTCTGGCGGTATGAAGTCGGGAATATTTTGGGTAAGAAGCAACCTGGTATGGTGAAAGATCTCTTCAGCGTATTGTTGAGCTATCAATTCGATGAGGAACCGTTGGGAGAAGAATATGGGTTTCAGGTTCTCGACTTGATGAAGAAACTGAAGCAGGTCTCTTTTTATGATGCATGTTATCACGCTCTTGCTATCCGCAAACACAAAGTCTCTATGTGACGGCCGATCAAGGCTATTACCGCCTTGCGGTCAAAGAGGGGCATATGATGTTGCTTTCGGAGAGATAATTGGTGGATCTTCTCCAAGGTCGGTTTGTAAACCCTCGATCTCAAGATCTTCTTCCTCCTTGTTCTGGCCGGCCGCCGCTTGTTGTAAATCCTCCCTCTCCCATATTTTTCCTTGGTCGTGGTTCACTCATTTGACAGTGGAAAAAGGGCCCACTATAATAAAGTATTACTGGAGTGAGGAGGTAAGAATGATTCCAACCACCCTTACTAAGAAGGGGCAAGTCACCATTCCAAAGGAAATCCGGGACTTTCTTGGGTTGAAAGAGCATGACAAGGTGCTGTTCATCGAACGGGAGGGGACGGTGATATTAAAGCCGCTGAAAGGAAACATCCTGGACTTGAAGGGAAGTGTTCCGCCGAAGAATCGGCCTGAAGATTTCAGTTCGGTCCGGGAGAGGGTGAAAAAGAAGATGGCTGAAAGGCAGGCGGGTCGGGATGGACAAGGTATTCGTTGATACCAATATTTTCCTCCGTTTTCTCACAAATGATGATCCCACAAAGGCGGCGAGGGTGGAAGCCTTTTTTCAGAAAGCGGTGGGGGGGAAAGTCCAATTAACGACCAGTCTGATTGTGATTGCCGAAATTGTCTGGACCTTGGAATCGTATTATGGTCTCGAAAAGAGTGACATTGAATCGAAGGTGACCAAGATTCTCAACACGCCCAATTTGGAAGTGGAAAGGGAGGATTTATTGATCAGTGCGCTCGATCTTTATGCCTCAAGGAATATCGATTTTATCGATGCCTATAATGCCTTTTACATGAAAGACAATGATATCGATCGGATTTTGACATATGACAAAAAGCATTTTTCTCGTGTGGACTGGTTGGAGCGAGCAGAGCCCTGATCCGGCGTAGTCGGAACCAAAAAGACGTTAAGGACTAAAAACGTGATTCGTGCCGGTATCGGTCGGGACGAATGAGAAAGACTCTGAAAGCGAACGAACATGCTGAAACAAAAGGCCAGGCTGGTTGCATTTTCCGTTTATCTCGCTGAAGTTGTCTTGTTGATCGGCGCCTTTTTTACCGCCTATCGATTCCGAGACCTCCATCTTTCAGCCGGATATGGTCGCCTCACGCCGCTTCAACAATACTCCTGGTTGGTTTATATTATCCTGCCTCTCTGGTCATTTCTTTCCTATTATTTCGGTTTTTACGAATCCCAACGCACCCAGTCTTTTTGGAAGGAGGCCTGGAAGCTGGTAAAAATCTTCTTTTGGGGAACCCTGCTTCTCATGGCGATTGTCTTTGCCTTCAAGGCCGAGTACATCAGCCGGCTCTTTATCATTCTCTTCGGGGGTACCGGCTTTTTATTCTTGTTTTTGGAGCGGCTCCTGCTTCGGACGGGGCTTCGGGTTGCCCGGAAGCGGGGATATAACTATCGAAACATTCTGGTCGTTGGAACCGGCCGAAGGGCGCGCGAAGTGGCAGACGTCATCCTCCAAAATAAACAGTGGGGGTTGAAGCTGATCGGGTTTGTGGCAGACAATGCCGAGATGAAGATAGAACAGATTGGGAACGCCCCGGTTCTGGGGCCGGTCTCCGAGCTGCCCCAAATGCTTCGACAGCATGTGGTCGATGAACTGGTCTTTGCGATTTCAAGAAAAAAACTGGAGGATCTCGAAGGGGTTTTTCTCCTCTGCGAAGAGCAAGGGATCCGGACCCGCGTGGCGGTAAACTTCTTTCCCCATATGATCGCCAAGGTCCATCTCGATGACTTTCACGGCATTCCGCTCCTGACCTTCTCGACGACCCCATATGACGAATCGCTCCTCATGGCAAAGCGCATTTTTGATCTGGCCGTCGCCTCGTCCCTCTTGGTGATTCTCTTTCCATTGTTTGTCTTGATCGGTTTCCTCATCAAGTTGACCTCGAAGGGGCCGATCTTCTTTCGGCAGACCCGTGTCGGCCTCAATGGGAGGTTATTCACCCTCTACAAATTCCGGTCGATGTGTCTCAATGCCGAAGAATTAAAGGGGCAGATCGAGCATCTTAACGAGATGGAGGGGCCGGTTTTCAAGATCACGGATGATCCTCGGAGCACCCGGTTCGGCCGGTTTCTCAGAAAGACCAGCCTCGATGAACTTCCCCAGTTTTACAATGTCCTCCGGGGAGATATGAGCATCGTCGGCCCTCGCCCGCCCCTTCCGGAGGAGGTCGAGAAGTACGAGCGCTGGCAGCGGCGGCGACTCTCGATGAAACCGGGACTCACTTGCCTCTGGCAAATCAGCGGGCGGAATGCGATCACCGATTTCAGGAAGTGGATGGAGCTCGACCTCCGATATATCGACAACTGGTCTCTGAGGCTCGATCTCAAGATCTTCCTCAAGACGATCCTCGTCGTTCTGGCCGGCCGCGGCGCCTCGTAAAGAGAACCACAAGCAAAAGGGAGGCTCCATCGGTTTCTTCGAATCAACCAGTACTACCTCTCAGAAGGACAACCGGCTGGACACCGGTTTTTATTTACACCCTCTTTCTCTATGCAACGCTCCCTCTTGCCCGCCCTTTTCTCACTTTCATCAAGGGTTCTCTCGGCCCTTATTTCAGTTTTTCGGTCAACTTTGGTTTGGGCACAGCCGGTCTCTTTTTTTTTATTCTGTTTTTGCGAAAGAGACGCTCTTTTCTACGACGAGAAACGGTGTGGGTCCTCATTGCTTTGACCGTGGTCTTTCTTGCGGCCCGGACGGCGATGGCCGAGGAACGGGTCCATCTTCTCGAATATGGTGTTCTCGGCTATTTAACGGCCCGTGCCATCTGGCGAACGCTTGTTACACCCGGTTCATCGGGGTGCGAGAGGATGAACCTCCTTCCGCTCTCTATCGTCGCATTTGGGTTGGTTTTTCTTATCGGCGTCGGAGATGAACTGATTCAGGGACAATTGCCCAACCGGGTTTTTGATCTCCACGATATTTTATTGAACGCCGTGGGGGGCGCCGCGGGAATTCTATCCTATTATGCTAACTCGGCCGCCGATTCGAGTCAATCCCATTTTTAGTTGAAATTGGTCTTGCGGTTCCTGGTGTGGCTTT
>CAYVDU010000004.1:0-2500 GCA_964450765.1 uncultured bacterium
CCGTCTGTGAGAGCTGCCGTCGAGCATTTCGCAGAGGTACATCATTTGAAGCTCCATGTTGATAACAACTTTTGGTGGTTTGAAGAAGAGTAGATCCTTAGAGGGAGACTCATGTTTATTGAAGAGTTTAATGTTTTCACTTTGAGTGAAGGAGTCGAGAGAGCGTATGCGTAAAATTTTTGGATTATTTATTTTATTGTTATTGCAGTTGGCTGTTAGTAGTTTTAAGAGGCAAGAGGATTTAATTGGTGGTAGTTTAGATAGCTATTTAAATCAGAATGGTTTTTTTCTTTCGCCCGTTCATTCTCGAAGTAATGAGGGATATTCATCAATCAAGCAAAGGCTGGAATTTTTAAATGATCTTCAAAATCTTTCTGAAGTTAAAAACATTATGGAGATCGGCTTCAATGCAGGACATTCTTCTGAAGTTTTTTTAAGTTCATCTAATTGTCAAAAGTTAGTTTCTTTCGACATTAATTCTCATCCATATACCAGAGTTGGAGTGGAGTTTATGAAGAAGAAATTCGGAGATAGATTTGAATTTGTTGAAGGGGATTCTAGAACGCAAGTTCCTAAATATGCAGTAACTCATCATGAGAAATTTGATCTTATTTTTATTGATGGAGGACATACTTTTGAATGTTGTACAGCTGATATTCGTAACTGCCAGTCACTAGCTCATAAGAATACTCTTCTGTGGATTGACGATTATATTCCATTAGGAGTAAAGCCTGCTGTAGATTTTTGTGTAAAGGAGGGACTCATTACCTTATTGGATTCTAAATGTGTTCAAGATCCTTCAGGTAGTCGATCGTGGGTGGTTGCTCGTTATCAGTATTTAACTGAATCCGAAAAGGTTTTTAATCATATTTATGAGAGAGGGCTTTGGGGTAAGGATCAATCCGGAAAAGGAAATTCAGGTCCGGGATCTTCATTAGAGCAAGGAAGACCGTTTATTGAATATATTCAAAACTTTTTGGATCGAACATCTGATGTTCGATCTATTGTGGATATTGGGTGTGGAGATTGGGTATTAGGGCAAGCAATCAACTGGGGTGATAGAGACTATATTGGTATTGATGTGGTTGAATCATTGATACTTCGACATCAATCTTTATTTGGCTCTGATAAAATTCATTTTGTTCATTTAGATGTGACAACGAATGATTTGCCATCTGGAGATTTAGTGATTTGTAAAGATGTACTGATGCATCTGCCTAATGCTGCTGTTTTTGATCTTTTGTCGAAACTGAAAAAATTTAAATACTGTCTATTTATAAATGATGTAAGCTCTTTGACAGGAGGGACTTCAAATGGAAATGTTTCTCTTGGGGGTTACCGGCCAATAGATTTGACTCTTTCTCCGTTTTTTTTAAAACCTAAGGTGAATACTTATTATAATTCTGGGTCTGTGATTAAACAGATTTTGTTGGTTGAGTGATTTCAGTTTTGGTATTTATGTTTAGGTTTTTTGTTTTCTTGATATTAATAATTGGGGGTCTTTCAACTGGAACGGGTATACACCGCATAGATACATCGACAAAGAAATACATTTTCCCTACATGTTCTTTTGAAGTTTTACATGATTTGTTCGTTAGTCAGTCTAATCCTTTTAGTTCATTGGAAATTCCATCTTTTGATTTATTGCAGCAATGCTCTGAAGAAGTTTTGCATACGTTGCCAATGCAAGATTTGATTAATTATAATGTTTTCAAAAGCAATTTTGAAAAAAATTATAAAAAACACGGGGCTAAGGAAAGCTTAAAGATCCCTAAAGAGATTCATTTTATTTGGCTTGGTCCCAAGCCCTTTCCTGATAGTTCCATTGAAAATGTGGAGTCTTGGATTCGATTACATCCTGGTTGGAAGGTAAATTTTTGGACAGACGATTTCAATAAAAAATGTCCATCTGTAGTAATGAAGAAACGTTTGGTCCAAGAAATTGATTTGGATGAATTGCAAGTTCTCTATCAATTAAGTACTAATTTTGCAGAAAAGTCTGATATTTTACGTTATGCAATTTTAAGCAAATTGGGTGGGATTTACGTTGATCATGATGTTATATGTTATCAGTCTTTTGATGAGATGCATTATGAGTATGATTTTTACTGTTGTTTAGAAGCTGTTAAACAATATATTGCTGGAGGTCCATATGTATATCCAGGGAATTCCTTAATTGCTGCAAAGCCAAATCATCCTATACTGATAGCAGCGATTCAGAATACAAAACAGAGATGGAATACTGTACGAAATGAATATACGGTTGAGACGGACAAGGTTCTTGCTACTACATTTACTAGTTTGCATCTCGGGGTATTGATGCATCTTAGTAAAGATCTCAATATTGATATGGTATTCCCTGCTACATTTTTTTGTGGGGAGTCTATTTGGAAAGATCCTAGGATATTTCGATTGTTTATTGATGCAAGACTCGTTTTTTGTAACCATCTTTACGCAGGAACTTGGTGGCGTTGAGTGGAGATAATAAATGTTCTTTGTT
>CAYVDU010000004.1:2510-20892 GCA_964450765.1 uncultured bacterium
CGATTTCAATCTTACCGGAAATCTGATTCTTTGTTTTTTTCTGTATAGTCGTTTAAATCATCTTTGATAATTTTTGACTGTGCTAAAGCGTCAAAGATCGATCATCTCAATTGGGTGTGTATTGGAGTTAATGTATATAGAGGGAGTTGCAAAACTCGCTTTGAGCGCAAAATTTGATGATTTTTTCGTTGGTTTGATTTTTTGCAAAGTGACATAACCTTATGGATCTTAGGCGATTTTCAAAAAATAGAATCCAACGAAAAAAGGGCAATTTTTGCTCCAAATGGAGTTTTGCAACTCCCTCTATAGTGGATTAAATTATAAATTGCACGTTTTGGCAAGTGCGAAAGCTGCCGAATTTCAACGATCGCAAGTTGCATAGCATTAACTTAATACAATTCAACTTGCGATCGTTGGAATTCGGCGCTTTGGCACAGCCAAAGCGTGCGATTTATAATTTAACCCACTATACAAGGAGGCATCTATGATTCCTACAAAAGATTTCATTTCCAAGGCCCAAGCATTTGAAGCGGCTAATAACGCCTACACTCAATCACCTGCCGGCCGAGAAGAAATAAAAGCAAAAAGAGCCCTTACAGATGCTTATCTAAAATGCAATGCATCAGATAAAGAAAAACGAGAAGCGCTTTCTTATTTAAGCCAACAAACCATCCGTAACATTCTAGATGCCTGTGCCTGGCAACAGAAGCACTCCACAATCAAAGGAAAAACAATCTCTTTAGCACAACTCGATGAAGCTGTAGCGCAATATCAGGAAGCTTTAGATAAAGCTGAGAAAACACCTGAGTTTGAAACAGTCACAAAAACTGCTGCTGCATATCGTAAATCGCTGGAAGATCAAAGAAACCAGTGCACAACGAATTTACGAGACGCATTAAAAAATGCCGGTATTTCGAACGAACGTATTCTACACCGAACAACCTGTTAATACTATGGTGGATTAAATTATCAATTGCATGTTTTGGCAAGTGCGAAAGCTGCCGAATTTCAACGATCGCAAGTTGCATTGTATTAATTTAATACTATGTAACTTACGATCGTGGAAATTCGACGCTTTGAACTCGCCTAAAAACCGATTCTTCGACTTTCTTCAGTATAAATATTGTTCTCCCATAATTTGCCAAATCCAGGTAAAATATATGGTGCAATCAGCCAAGGAGAAATGAAAATGATTCCTGTCGAAAATAAAAAATTTCATCCATTGGTCTACAGCAATCCAGAAACAACAATCACCGAATTTTCTAAAAAACAATCAAATGCTTACCTTATTGAAAAAATAAGTTACGCGGCCCTAACAGCAATCGGCATAGGAGTTCTTGCCACATTTTTAACTGTACCTCTTACGGGAGCCGTCCCTTACGTCTTAGGGGGGCTTATTCTCTCGACTCCTGTTATCGGCTACATCGCCTCTTCTTTTTCCAATCAACAAAAAAACTATGCATCTCTCCTCGATCATGAACGCAAAGTGCATGAAGAGTTAAAACAAATCTCAGAGTGGACAAAGCAAGAATTCGCAAACTTTTTTAAGACCTATCACATTTCAGCTCCTTCCGAAAGCCACACCCATAAATTAAAGCCCCTTATAGCTCGTTTTCTAACCAATCTCAAAGAAGCTCTAGAATTCAAAGCTCTTGCAGAAACACTGCTTAAGGCTGAAGATATTGAAGATCGCACAATCCGGCTACAGTCAAGATCCATTGGATGGCAAATCCTAGAAGAATCTGCTGTTCCTAAAATGCTCAACGCCACTTTAATCGCCGAAATTCTTGCACATCCCACAATGCAATCTGAGTGGACTGATCTTGCAGCATTTGATATCAAATCGTTTGCTGAAAGACAATTTGACCGACTTCATGGTCCCAACGACAACTACCTTGTATTTCACAATCAAAATAAGAAACCCATCACTCTCAAAGACATCGAGACCCATTTTTCAGTAGATGACTTAAGAAAGCTTTGTTTTTAAATTTTAGGAACACTGGCTAATTTCTAAATCCACAAGTTTACTATCCTGCCACAATCGCTCCAAAGAATACTTTTCTCTAAATCCTGGCTTAAAAAGGTGAATCATCACTTCGCCGTAATCCAAAACAGCCCAGTCTCCTTCCTGCAGGCCTTCTTTATGAATAGGAAAAATCCCATCGTCTGCTAAGGTTTCAATGATCGCTTGGGCAATCCCTGAGACGTGGCGATCTACAAGACCTTCTGCAATCACAAGATAATCTGTAATAGAAGATAAACCCTTCACATCCAAAGCAAGAATATTCGTTCCTTTCTTATCATGAATCACTTGTGCTATCGTGTTTAAAAGAGACTCTACCTGCTTCACCATATATTTTTTATTCTCCCATCAGAACTTTTCGACCATCGATCGGAGCCATTGCAATTTAGAAAGCCCCAATTCCAAAAACACTTTCAATCGCGCTTCCCACCCCAAATCTCCCGATTGATCACTCATCTTTTGCAAATCGCTTGCAACCTGCATGACAGCTTCTTTTTTGTCGGAAGAAAAACCAACCTGATTCACAAGTTCAAGCATACGCGCTACCGCATCTTGCATCATGGTCACATAACCCTCTAAAAAGGCGGCATAGTAAACGTTCAATATATTCTCATCCATAATTCCCTTCAAACAACGTACAGACTGCACATCTAAAAAGGAAGAAAACCAATTCTTATTCTCTATGCGTATCGCGTTCTTATTTTCTTTACAAAACACAGCTTTTGCCTCAATAAGATGCTTTCGAAGAACCGACAAATTCAAAGCAAAAAACTCTTCAAAAGGCACTTTTCTATTTTTATAAACTGCGCGTTCCATCTCATCTAAAATAAGCTGCAATCCATCCGCAATAACTGCATTCAATACGCAAATAAAAAAAGAATAATCCCCCAATGCTCCTAACAAACCGGTCACAATGCAGCCTTGATCAAAACGAAACCATGTATTTTCGTCTTGAATTGAATGCGCTAAAGCACAGCAGCGCAGTCGATCTTCATATTGTCTTAAAGCTTTCTCATCGAAGACATCTTGATCCATTACATCTTGCAATATGCGTGTTAAATCTTCTCCCAAATCGATACGCTGGGAGAGAAAGGAAACTCCCATCTTTTCAAAACGCTGATCATTTTCCCAAGAACATACCGTCCCCCAAATCAAAGCACCATGTTCATGAAGAGCCCAAATAAAGGCTGTTAAAAGCGTTAAAAAAACAAGACCATGATTCCGAGGATCAAGTAAATGACCACCCTGTTCTGTGATCAAAGACCACGCCACACGACGCATAGAACTATGCACTGTCTTATCAGAAAGACAAACAAAACCTTCTTGCTTTGCATGAACGCGTATCCATTCCATCCAAAGCAAATCATAATCGATACTCTTTACGCATGATTCTGTAGAAAAATGAGCCACATACTGAAAAGGAACTTTCTTCTCCTTCCAATACACTCCCATATCTTTCATAGAGATCTCTATTTTTGATGCGAAAGCCTCTACCCGAGAATCAGGAAAAGTCTTCACATCGAATTTAGCGACGATAAAATCCTTTTTTTCGCACAGTCTCTCATCCAGAATACAGCAGTCATGTTCTAATTCCAAAAATACATTCACTTGCGAAGAAAGACCGCATAATTGACAAAGCCGGTCGATGTTTTTTTCTATTTTTTGTACAGACCGAATGAGAAAAGTCTTTTCATCAAAAGACGTTTTTTCTGATAAGAAAAGCACTGATGGAATGCATAATACCAGTTCCTGGGACTGCTCGATAAGAAATGGCAAAGAGAAAGAATCCCACCGAAGAAACCCCTCCTGATCAGAAAAATCAGGCAACAGAGAAGGAAGGTCAATTTTCTTTTGTAAAAGATCCTTCCCCTCAAAAGCAGTTTCTAGGGAATCTTTCGGACTTAAAATAAAAGACGTTGTATCAACATTTTGCCACCGAACCGGCTGGAACCAATAAGCGCATTTCTTAGCGCCATGCTCAAGAGCCCACTTCTTCCACACCTGGACTAACGCATCAGCTTGAGATAAAAGAAGCTGTTTTTGTCCTTTTCGAAAAGACAATAAATCCTCCGATAGCAGTTCTGGCATCAAACGCTTCACAAATATTGCCAATCGATCGCTTCCCCTAATTTCCTTCCCTTAAAACACAGAAAGATGTTTCATGCAATTGATTCTTATAGTCGATTGAATTTAAAATTACACATTTTGGCAGCGCCAAAGCGTCTAATTTTCACGATCGCAAAATGCATAGTATTAATCCAATACAATGCATTTTGCGATCGTGAAAATTCGACAGCTTTCGCAACAGCCAATGTGTAATTTTAAATTCAATCGACTATATATTGAGCGTTAACCAACGCAAGAATTCTATTATATAGCAATCGGCTCAAATGGGCTTTTATTGGAATATCTGACGACATTCACAACTCTTTACAGAAAAGAAAACCCATTTCATTCAAAGCCGCGCTCAAGCTTACCTAAGAAATAAAACAGCAAGAAAAACAAATCCAGACATCCATTCTCGGATGAGGCTTATTTTTCAAGTTCAGCAATTTTTTGCTCAACTTCTTCAATATTTGCACTTGCTTTATCAAGACGTTCTTTTTCTTGATCGAGAAGTTCTCGTAAATGGAAAGCCTTTTCAAAATCCAAACCAGAAGATCCTAACGTTTTTCTATAAGAATCAATCAGTTCCTTGATCTCTTGTCGTCTTTCTTTTTTCTGCTGCAATACTGTACGAAGATTTTCTAACGTTTTGCGATCATCTTCACTCAAATTCAAAAGAGAATGCTCTTTCTTATCTGCAATCAAATCTTTAATAGGACGAAGACTTCTTTCAAGAACCTGTTTTTCCACTTTGGACATTTCAATAGACACAATATCAGCTTCCATTTGCTTGTATTGAGCCACTAAGAAATCCAACTCCATCTGAGGAGCATCATTTAAGAACTGATGAACTGCTTCTTTCAGCTTTGTTATTTTCTCTTTGCGCAGCTGCATTTTCTCTTGCTCTGCTTGCTCGATCTCTTTCGCCTTTTTTTCAGCAGCTGCAACATGGGGAGCTCTTACTCTAGCTAAAGAATCTCTCAAAAGACGAACATCTTCTCTCTCTAAATTGGCGGCTCGTATTTCTCTGACAATCTCATCGATTTCTTTATCTAGATCTCTGAGCGACATTTCTTCAGAACGAGTTCCTAGCTCATCAATCTTCGTCTGAATTGCCTGTTTAACTCCTGAAGATGCTTGTCTTTTTTCAGAAATCACTTTCTTATGTTCTTTCTCAAGAACTTTAACCTTATCCCAGCATTCACTCATAAGCAAGCGAGTGCGGCCAAACACAGAACTACTTAAAGTCAAGCTTTTCGCCATGACTTGAAATGACTTAATCTCTTCTCGAAGGGCATAATAAGGAGCGCCTATGACTTCATCCCCTTTAAAATGCTTAGCAACAAACAAATCTACATCTTTGCTAAACTCAGAACTAACGGCCTCAATCAGCTCCTTTCTCTTCGGGAAAACACGATCCCCTAACTCCGAAAGCCTCTTGAAAAACTTCGTCTTAAAGCGGACTCGCATATCTGTCCGCATAATTTCTTTGCGAAGTCCATTCAACCGAGATGCTAAAGTATTATATAAGCTCAACTGTCTTTGCATCTCTTCATAAACAGAAAGTTTTGAACGAACAAAATAAGGGGCTCCAACAAACTCAATATCTGCAGATTGCGCTAAAATCTCATCCACACGAGCAAGATCTTGATCCACGGCTTGAATCGCCAAATCAATCTGCTCCATAGCAAAAGCACTTTGCTCTTCTAAAATTTCTTTTAAACGACGAGCCTCTACAGTAAGCTCTACATATTCAGACCACAACTTTGAACGGATCGCCGAGTTCACATTTTCTTTAAAAAATGGCAAAACCATCCGACGGGACTCCCAAAACTCCCGGAAACGAGGACTGCCTTCCTGAGAAATCGAACCACGCATAAACTCAAGACCCAGAGCAATCTTTTCTTCAGGAGTCGCTAAAGACCCCAGCTTCTGAGAAAAGTCAACAAAAACCGAACTCCATTTAGATGAATCTTCCGCCTTATCCACCTTTTCCAAAACCCCTTCAACCTCGGGGAGGGCAGCGTTTGTGTTTGAGGTGTATACTTCTTCAGATGCATCAGATGAAAAATTCATAAATTTTGCCTAAGTGATTGGATAACTAAAATATCCTGGAAATACTATACAACTGATTCTTTTTTCTCAAGAGGTTATCAAGAATTCTCTGTCGAATATACCGAAGAACGTTAAAGAATCGCCTTTCTGACAAGATTCAAAAAAATGATTTGCATTTGAAAGCTATATTCTTGTATGACCGTTCCAAGAACCCAAGAAAAATGCGTATGATAAAGATCTTATTTTTGATGTTTGGCTTTACATTCTCAACTCTCATTGCGGACCAGAAACATCCCGTGGCTTCCCCGGCACCGACTTACGCCATTTTAGCGCCCGCCCAACCTTGCGCAGCTCCATTCAAAAAAAGAGGAGCTCCCTATATTACAGCGTCAGGTCTTCTCTGGCAGTCAAAGCTCGGGGGCTTGGAATTCGCAGAAAAATCATTTCAACCAGCCAATCCAAATACTACACCGATCAATTTCAAAGAAAAAATATTCACGCCCGATTTTTCTTGGAATCCCGGATTTAAAGTCTGTTTGGGACAAATATTACCCTACGATGGATGGGACTTAAAAACGCAGTGGACCTATTACCACGGGGATCTTACCGACTTAAAAAAGGACTTCTCTTCAACAACTCAACCCGCAGGAGTTGGAATCGTACCCCTTTGGTATTACCCTCTTCTAGCTCCTTTTTCGTCGAACACACCCATGCGCTATGCTTCTGCAAAAGCGGATTGGGGACTCAACTTAAACACCATCGATCTAGAAGTTGGACGACTTTTTTTCATTAGCAAATCTCTTCTAGTACGCGTTGCCACCGGAGTTAAAGGAGCAGCAACACACCAAAACTACGCTGTCCATTACAACGGAAGCACAGGCATTCTTTTGAATGCTTCAACCTCAACAGAATACACTATTTTAAATAGTCAGTTCTCATATCGACAAAAAACGTGGAATGTAGGACCCCGCTCAAGCATCGAATCTAAATGGCCCTTAGATTATGGATTCAGCCTCATTGCAAATGGAGCTTTTTCCCTCATGTACTCTAACTATCATACAGTCACTCAATTTCAAGAGGATGTTGCATCTACAGACCAAAATCCTTTAGCCACATTAAAAAGAAAGGAAACATTTCACCTTTTATCTCCTGTGATAGAAGCGCAGCTTGGTTTTGATTGGGGGCTGTGTTTTGGACGGAACAACAATGGGGGAATGAACCTTACAGTCGCCTACGAATGTCAATATTGGTGGCAGCAAAATCATGCAAGACGCAACTATACATCTTACGTTCCTGAAATGACCTTTGATTCTCGGGGAGATTTACAAATGCAAGGATTCACCGGAACAGTCCGTGTGAATTTTTAAGGATCACGACACATATGAAAAACAAAATCTATCTCTTTTTTAGCACGCTTTCACTCTTTGCAAACACACCGTCAAACTGCTGTCAAGAAGGTGTCATTGATCACCCAAGCACTCTTTGCCAACAATACCAAGGACATGAAGCCTCTCTTTATTCAGCGATACCTTGCACCTGCGATCCTTGCGATGGTTTTCTGAAGGAAATATTCGACGTCTCCTTTCTCGTATGGCAAGCACAAGAAGACGGACTCCAATTTGCTCTGCACAATCATCCAAAATTCTCCCAAACCTATGGCACAGGAGCAATCCCTAATGACATCAGCGGAGACTTCATTCGACCTGATTTTCGTTGGACTCCAGCAGTAAAAGTAAACGTGGGGGTTAATTTCACAAACAACTGGGAAACGAATTTCCTTTGGACATTTTTCTATAGCCAAAATTCAAAAGCAACAACCGTTACGGCAGACTCGCAAGGGAAAGGTCTTTTTCCTATCTGGTCTTTTCCTTCAATGCCTCTTGTTTCGACGTCTCTTGCAACCGCCCCCTTTTTCTACCAACACGCCAAAGCAGCTTGGACGCTCCACTTCAATACCATTGACTGGGAGATTGGATATCCATTCGCTCTTACAAAATCTCTGTCTCTTCGATTTTTTGGCGGAGTCAAAGGTCTTTCTATTCGCCAACAATTTCATGTGAGTTATGCAAATGGCGTTGCCATCCCCGCTATCAATCCAAGCGCCGAAGCCATTTCTTCCAACACCAGAATTAAAAATACCTGTTTAGGAATGGGACCTCGCATTGGATTTCATTCAAAATGGTTTTTCACAAAGGAATGGTCATTAATTGCCAATGTTGCCGGAGCAATGCCGCTTTATTCCTTCACGCTCAAACGACATGACACAGGCTCTTTTTTAAGCAATACCAGCGCAACTCAAGATATAGAACTCTCTCAACGCAACTCATTTTGGGCCTTCCGTCCCAACATTGAATATGCCTCCGGAATTGCATGGGATACATGCTTCGGTAAAAACAAACAATACTTCTTTGGCTGCGATGCTCTCTATGAAATTCAACATTTCTGGGAACAAAACATGATGTTTTTAATCGCAGGAAGTCCAATGTACTACCTCCCTTTTTATCAAAAGGGAAATTTAACACTCCAAGGAGTCTCTATCAACTTGCGATTTGGATACTAATATGAAAAAACTGATCTCTACTCTTCTTCTCACAACAGCATCCATTCTCTTTGCAGATGCTACCAGCTGCTTTATGGACACTCCGGTACCAAACAATTGCGCATATCTCCCCCCGACTAGGTCTTGCATTCTTTGCGATAAAAACATCAACCAAAGCAATGTGTATACAGGCGTTGAATTTCTCTACTGGGAAGCAGGCTTGGATGGGCTTGAATATGCCTTTCAAAACAAAGGCACCGCGTTCCACCAAAAAGGAACAATGCATAAGATCAGCGGATCTTGGGAGCCGGCGCTCCGCATCTTTCTTGGCTACCACCTTCCGCATGATAACTGGAGACTTGACGGGTCATTTACCTATTTTCAAACAACAGTGGACCATCACACGCAACAATTATTTGATCGCGCTTCCCCAAATGGCGGAGGACTGATCGCAACCTGGACATCTCCTTTTGCATTTGCAGGAAACACCTCCAGTCCTTCTGGATCAACGCCTCTGAACATCCAATGGATCGATGCTTTAGCCCACTGGGATTTCACCGCAAATATTGTCGATATCATGCTAAAACATTCTCTCTGCATAGGGACGCAACTCTCCATTGATCCGGGATTTGGACTTAAAATCGCCACACTTCAGAACTACTACAAAGTCCTCTACCTCACCGGACCCAATACAGCCAATGGAGACATTCATAGCTCTAATGTTCCCATGAAAAACCGTTCCCTGAACATAGGCCCTGAAGCATCCCTTGCCAGCCACTGGACATTCAACAGCAATTGGAGTTTTAACGCTCTTGTTTCCGGATCTCTTCTTTCCTCTCGGTTTAGCGTATCTCGTAATGAAACAGATATCTATTCATACACAGGGGTTCCTGCTGCTACGGAATTTATCCATCTAAATGACACCTATTGGACATTTCGTCCTCAAGGAGCTCTCCACTTTGATCTCCGATTTGGAAATTGCCTTTGCCGACAAGACTCTGTAATCTATTACGCCTTTTCTCTAGGCTATGAAATGCAGTATTGGTGGAAACAGAATATGTTACTTCGATACGTTGATGGCGAAGCGCTCAGAGCCCAAGTTGCTCCCACACAAGGAGACTTATTCTTCCAAGGGCTCACTCTAGGGGCAGAAATAGATTTCTAGGAGGCCGATAAAATCCGTCTTCAAGATCTAAGTATCGACAGTCTCTACTGGAAGAGTTAGAATCCTAGCATAAATATCATCACCCTCCGGATCCATAAAGCTATTCGACGAGGAAGCTCCATGCATTGAGTCATTACGTATTGACAATCTTGAACGAACATCTTGCATAAAACCATGGAGACCCTGCATAGATTGATCATCTTCTCCAATCAATTTCAAGAAAGAATGAAGCCGATTCGATTTACTTTCGACCATTTGTCGATCATCAATCATCACAGATCTCCCCAAAATTCCAGCCATGAGCGATCGCTTTTCATCAACAGTTAATCTGCTTTGATTGCTAAAAGCTCTATGAAAAATCCATATAGCAGAGCCTTGCGCCACACCTCTATCCACGTGTTGTTTACAACAAGATCGAATAAAATCATGCTGAAAATCAGCATCCATCTGCGATCGATCTTCAGATTGTCTCTGCAACATCACTTTATCAATAATCGCAGCTTCAATCATCGCATCAACACCCATAATAATGCCTTCTTTGATCTCTTTTTGAGAAAGAGAGCCTCTCCTCTGATCAACGCATTCTTCAAAATAAGTCTCGGCACGATCCAATAAACGCGAAATCTCATCCTCTGAAAGCAACCTTTCAGGAATATTCATGCCCATTATTTTTCGATTCTCTGGATTTCTTAATAAAGTGATATAATGGGACCAATCCTTACGAGAATCATCCTTTAACCAAGATTGTACTTCTTTATTCTTCTCAAAACCAATAATCACATGATCAAGAACATCTACTCTATCGCTAGCTATCTCATCGATTTCCTGAATTCGAAATTGCTCCGGTTTTTTGCTTGTATCTTGATGGTTAAAATAAACTTCTCTAATCCCAAGTTTTCGATATCCAAGTAACACAGCGTTATATATAGAATCTCCTACGGGAGTAGGTCCATAAACTCCTTGCATTTTTTGATTCCTATTTCGAAACTCAAGACCAAAATGAGAGGGATTCGATGGATGCGCATTATAATCTACCCCCTTATCAATCGCAGCCAGCCTGACTGGAGAAGGTCCATCAACTGATGAATAAATATTAGACACACCCCAAGCAGCCTGCTGTATTCCTTTTCTATTAAAGTGAGGAGAATTCTGTCTGTCTGTTTGTATTTGTTTAGAAAGAGAATCCCCACAATCTCGACCCTCTTGTACTTTCTCTGCATATTGTTCCAATAACGACTGACCACCTGCACACTGCAATTTTATCGCTAAAAACTGAAGAAAATTCACATGCGCAATATCCTCATTCGCATGAGCCTTATAAAAAGGATCTTCCAATAGATGATTTAATTGATTGCGAATATCTTGGACTCGTATGTTCGATCCCATCAAAACTGTTTGCAACTTTTCCACTTCTCTATAAAAAGAGTCTCCTTCTCGACTGCCATCTGGCCTAGTGAACACTTGTTTAGATTCCTCTGGCAATCTCTGACCCTTTTGTTCTCCTGACAAGTGAAGACACAACGTCTCACGAAGCTTTTGAATCCTTATCTCTTCCATCTTTTCTTGTAATATCTGACGATCACTCGGTTTCCATAGAGATAACAATGCACCTAAGAAAGGCGCAGCAACAACGCTATCAATAGGAACACCCCATTTAAGAGAATCTTTTAATAATGGAAGAAAAGCTCCTTCATGCCCCACATATGAAGCAAGCACAGCCCCTAATGTAATCAAAACAACCATAGCGACAGCAGAAGCACCTATAATGGCAGCTAATCTTTTAGAGCCGCCTCCGAGCGAAGATAAGTTCAATGGGGTTACTGTAAACGATCTATTCAAAGGGGTAGCAGAAGATGTAACAGAAAGTGTAGTAGAAGGCTCGCTACGATCAGATCCGGCCTGAAGATGACCCTCTCGCACCAGCAATGGAGTAGACGACATAAAAAACCAAATTATTTTATAATTACATATTTTATATGTTTTAATTATACAATACCTTTAATTTTTAATAAACAAAAACAAAACACAACATGCTAAAAATAAGAATGTTAACAAAAACCTTAACAATCTAACAATCAGTTAATTACAAAAACACGAAGACACCACCACAGAGAGCATATTGCCTTATAATAGATCCCCATTTACGATATTTGAAAAAATCTAAAACTTTTAAAACGGAATTCAGAGGAATCCATGGAAGAATTTATCGCTTACATCATCAAAAACATGGTCAATGTACCTGAAAAAGTCGATGTTCGAACTTTAGAAGGACAAAACGGCCTTCTCATAGAAGTTCGAGTCGCTCCCGAAGACGTAGGCAAGGTTGTTGGCCGTAAAGGCAACGTCATCCGATCGCTCAGAACTCTCACAATGACTATCGGAGCCCGATTAGGACGTCGCATTCACCTAGAACTCATTCAGTAACAAAGACTTCAGTGAGACAAACACTCCTCCCCTCTAGCCCCTCTTTTTCTTCAAAGACAGAAAAAAAGCGCATCTCATCTCCTCCTTCTAAAAAAAGGGTTATTGTCATCTCCGGGCCCACTGCCACAGGAAAAACAAACCTTTCCATTTCCCTTGCCCAAGCTGTAGGCGGAGAAATCATCTCCGCTGATTCATGCCAAGTTTACCGAGGCATGGACATTGGCACAGCCAAGGCATCTTTAGAGCAAAGAGCTCTTATCACCCATCATTTGATTGACATTCGCGATATTAAAGAACCCTTCAACGTAGCAGAATTTTACAAGGCATCCCAAGAAATCATCGAAGAAATTTTCGCAAGAGACAACGTACCTATCATTGTTGGCGGCTCAGGATTTTACGTACATACCCTCGTGTACGGGCCTCCGCACGGCCCTCCTTCCATCAAAGAAGTAAGACAAGAACTCGAAAAACAAATGGAAACATTTGGTCCTGAAGTGCTCTATGAAAGGCTACAACTTCTCGATCCTCAATACGCAAAAACCATCACAGAACAAGATCGCCATAAAATCATCCGCGCCCTAGAAATCATGACCATCTCAGAAAAACGAGTGAGCGATTTTCCTCTTGCCAAAGAAACGCAAGAGCACAAATACGATTTTCGGTGTTGGTTTCTCCACTATGCCAAAGAAAAACTCTACGAACGCATTGAAGCCAGATGTGAAGAAATGCTTCGTCTTGGATTTTTAGAAGAAGTCAAAACTCTTGAAAAAATGGGTCTTAAAGAAAATCCATCTGCATATAACGCGATTGGATATAGACAAGCCTTGAACTATCTTAATTCAGCAAAAACACCTGCAGATCTTCAAATTTTCATTTCGGACTTCAAAAAGGCAACGAGACATTTTGCCAAAAGACAATTCACTTGGTTTCGTAAAGAACCTCTTTTCCGCTGGTTGCAGATGGATGAATATCCTATCGAACGACTCAAAGAAATGATCCTACAAGACTTTGAGCAAGGACATCCTCTGTTCTAACATTTCTTAAGGAAGTCTTTATAAATCATTTTCGGTATACTTGACTGCTATAAGTTTACCGCATAAAATGTCTAATCTATTTCAAACGGCAGTAAAAATGAGCTCAGGTTTATCAGTTGCTAAAAATGTCTTTTTAGGAAGTTCCTACGGATCAGTTGGAATTACGGCAAAAACTCTCACGAAAACCTATTGGGCGGCATCATATTTCATGGGCCACGTAACAGCAGCAGCCATTTCCAGATTGTGTACCTTATATATAGCTCGATCAAATGGAAAATATTACAGCGATCCAAGCGGCGTGCGGTTACATATATCAGACGCAAAAGCATCTAAAGCTTTACGTGATGCGACAGACAAAGAGTACCGCAGTACAATCAAGTTTGTTTTAGAAGCCGGCAAGGTGACGCTTGCTCTCATTGTTTTATATCCATGGATAGAGAAAATCGATCCCTTAGCATCTTCTTGTTTAGATTCTGCTTCCACATATTTTGCACAAGCTCGAAAAGATTTTACCCATTATCAGATTCTTCAGTCATCTTCGGTATATACCAAAGATGATTGAAGAATCGATTTTTAGGCGAGATTGAAAGCTGCCAAATTTTAAAAAACACAAAGTGCATAGTATTCATTCAATACAATGCACTTTGCGTTTTTTGAAATTTGGCGCTTTGAACTCGCCTAAAACCCGATTCTTCAGTCATCTTCGGTATAATCTCAGTTTTTAGTCTAGGAGGAGCCAATGAATGTAAAACATCTCTTACAAAATAGAACACTACAAATCCTTCTTATCACAGGGGCATATCTCATCTTGTCCCCTTACCTTCCAGAAAAAGCTCATCCGCTACTTTATACCATAAGTCTCTGCATCAAAGACGTTCTTCTTTGGATGCTACCAATTACCGTATGTCTTTTTATTGCACATGCGATCGCTTCTTTTGAAAAAAACGCTCTTCTTTTTGTGATCACTCTTTTTGTTTTTGAAGCCGTCTCTAACTCTCTCAGCGTTTGGTATGCCTATGGATGTGGGCATCTATGCCATGCAATTGTCTCCCCGATTCAACCGAACGCCCTCTCTGACACATTCTTACCTCTTTGGCGCTTCCCTTTCACAAAACCATTATGGTGGTCTGCTGACAAAGGAACCTTTATTGGAATTCTCGTTGGACTCATTGCCGCATCGCGATATTCTCTATTTAAAAACTATGTAACCCAAGGGAAAAAAATCGTAGAAAAAATCCTCACTTCTTTCTTTGCACGATTAATCCCCCTATTCATTCTGGGATTTGTCTCCAAGATGAACTCAACCCATATCCTTGATCAAATTTACTCTCAATATGGGGGCCTCGTCATCGGACTTGTTTTTCTTTTAGCTCTGTATATCTGCATCCTTTTTTTCTTTGGAAAAGGCAATCAAACCCCCTCTTTTGGACAAAGAATTAAAAACCTGATCCCCGCTGCTAGTATGTCCTTTAGTTCCGGCTGCAGTCTCTCCACAATGCCATGGACTATTGAAGGAACAGCAAAAAATCTCACAGATCCAAACCTTGCAAAAGCAATCATCCCCGCAACAACAAACATTCAACAAATCGGCGACTGTATTACGAATACGTTTTTATGTTTTTTAATCTACCATCAATTCTTTGGCCACCCTCCTGATCTATGGACATGGGTATCGTTTAGCATCGTGTTCGTACTCGCCCGCTTTGCCACTGCAGCAGTCGTCGGAGGAGCTATTTTTATCATGCTTCCCATTTACGAAACCTACCTGCATTTTACACCAGAAATGATCGCCATTATTTTAACATTCAATGTGATCTTAGATCCCCTTGTCACATGCAGTAATGTCGTTGCCAATGGAGCATTGTGCAGGATCTTTGAAAAAACCTGGAACACCATCAAAAAACGACTACCGCATCAAACTGTTTTTCTAAATCATTAACGACATCAAAGAGAAAACTGAATCTGCCATAAAAAAGCTTTTGCAAAAATGGATATATCCCCTTATCCTTAGCGCATGAAACACTGTCGTATCAGAAATTTTCTCATTGGAAAAAAACAACCACAACCAGACAACACACTCCCAAGCGTGATTGAAAGCGAAGACCATACATTGTTTTGCGCACAAGAGCTAAAAAAAATGTTCTCTCGTCATTCTTTTTCTTTTATTTTCAAAGCAAGCTATGACAAAGCGAATCGATCTTCCATCCATTCTTTCCGAGGTCCCGGCATTGACAAAGGCCTTAAAATTTTACAGAAAGTGCAAAAAGAATTTGATGTGCCCGTAACAACCGATATACACACCCCCGAAGAAGCTCAGATTGCAGCAGAAGTTTGCGATCTCATTCAAATTCCGGCTTTCCTATCGAGACAAACAGATCTCATTTTGGCTGCAGGCCAAACAAAAACAGCCGTCAATGTAAAAAAAGGACAATTTCTAGCTCCCTGGGATATGAAAAATGTAGTGACCAAGCTACAATCCGTTGGATGCGAAAACATTCTCCTCACAGAAAGAGGCGTCAGTTTTGGCTATAACAATTTGGTCAGTGACATGCGATCCATTCCCATCATGCAAGAATTGGGATGCCCTGTCTGCTTCGATGCATCGCACTCTGTACAAATGCCAGGAGGCCTTGGCGCGACAACCGGAGGAGATCGCAAATTCATCCCTACTTTAGCAAAAGCTGCCGTTGCAGCAGGCTGCAATGCCTTATTCATAGAATCTCACCCAGATCCTGCCAACGCAAAAAGCGATGCATCCGTCGTGTTTCCTTTTGAAGAACTCAGAATCTTGCTTGACCATGTCGAAAGACTCTATGAGGCAGTATGCTACAATGGTACTCCTCACTAGCCATCGGATGTATTGCCGCAGGATCGATCATCCTTTCTCTTTTTCTTTGCACAATTCGCTCTTCAACTTGCTCTATGTACCAAGAAATGATGCATAAAAACAAAGAAACTCTCTCTTTGCGCACATTAGAAAGATACCCTACGTATCAAGTACGCAAAAACACCCAAAAAGAGATTTGGAAACCAAACCGCTCCGCTCTTCCTTGGATGCGATTAAAAAGCAACCAATCAAAACTCACTCTCAAACAGAAAAAAAACCAACTTGATATCGTCGAAGAAATCCAAGACATCTCATGCTCTCTTCAAAAGCAAGATGCAACCCTCAAATGCTTTGCGAATTCCGGAAGCTATTATTATCCAAACCATCAATTGCTTCTCAATCAAGTAGACTGTGCATTTCCTCGTTTGTATCATTTAAAGGCAGATCAAGCAAATTACGATTCAGATAAGATCACCTTTTCAAACAACGTTTCAATCACCCATCCTCTGGGCTTACTCTATGCCAACAAAGCAACCGTTGATTGCATTTCAGACAAAACAAAACCCCATCAAATCCTTTTAGAAAACGGGGTCCATGCCAACATGAAGCTCCCTGATAAAAACGTATCGATCCAATCTTTGGAAGCAGAGTGTCTTCTTGCTCCCGCGTTTTCTTTGCTTCCATCGGAAGAGATTCGCTTTTCAAAAACCATAACCATCCAAATCGTTGCGCCAAAAGCAAATCCGATCACTGTAACAGGAGGAATCGCCATCTACAAACTGGACTCTTTCACTGTATATCCCGAATTTCCTCAAACGCACTGCCGCATCGATTTATGCCAAAATAAGAGCTTTTCTTTAGCCCACTTAGAAGCAGAGAAAATCCAATTTCAATCCAATAAAAAGCAGATCCTTTGCCACCATACCAAAGGTTTTATTACCGTGGACGAAAAACCCGGCTTTCTTGTTGCCGACCACATCCTTTTTGACACTGAAAAAAACTCCTTTATCCTCTCCTCCAATACCCCTCAGAAAGTCCTCTTTTGGCAAGATGGTTTTTCCTTAAGCGCGCCGCAAATCCAAATCAATAAAAATCCCACGACAAAAAAAGAAACGGTGCAGGGCATTGGAGACACCCGATTCCAATTGACTAAAGAAGAACAAACCATCATCAACACCATCATTTCAAAATATCTATGACATTGCTAAGAATTGAAAATCTCATCAAACATTTCGGAGGGAAGCCCATCGTTAACGGTCTTTCTTTTGCAATGAATGCAGGAGAGGTCATTGGTCTTTTCGGCCCCAATGGAGCCGGAAAAACAACCGCTTTCTACATGATCGTTGGACTCATTAGCCCAGATGAAGGTAAAGTCTTTTTAAAGGACAAAGATGTCAGCGAACTCCCCATGCACAAGCGAGCTCAAATGGGCTTGGGATATCTAACGCAGGAACCCTCTGTATTCAGGGAACTAACAGTCGAAGAAAACATTCTTTGCATCTTAGAGCTACTTTCTACATCCACAAAAGAAATCCAATTGCGCCTTGAGAAACTACTCCAAGAACTGCACTTAAGCCACATTCGAAAGAAGAAGGCATGTACACTTTCAGGCGGAGAAAGAAGACGATTAGAAATCACACGATCTTTAGTCACAGAACCTTCTCTTCTTCTATTAGACGAGCCTTTTGCCAATATTGATCCTTTAGCAATTGCTGACGTCAAACACCTCATTTCCGTATTAAAGAAAAAAGGAATCGGAATTCTCATTACCGACCACAATGCAAGAGAAATTTTTTCGATTATCGACCGCGGATATCTCATGCAAGAGGGAAAAGTATTTTTAGACGGCTCAGTAGATACGCTCCTCTCTCACCCGGAGGCTCGCAAGAGTTATCTCGGCGAAGATTTTCGTCTTTAAAATTGTTTATAATTTAATCCACTATATATATCGAAAATAAAGGAGAAATAATGAATATTTTTTTTTCTAGGGAAAAGACAACTCGAAAACTATTCATTAACCCAAATAAAAAACCGCGAAAAATATCTACTCATCGCCATTTTTTTTAAAAAGGAAATCCTTTCTTCGTCTCAATCATTTCTTTCTTGTTTCAACACGGTTCATGAACTACAAGGAAACACTGAAGGCCCATTAGCAGAATTTAAAACAGAAGAAGTCATCGATCTTGTTCAAGATTACATTCAACGGCTC
>CAYVDU010000005.1:0-18600 GCA_964450765.1 uncultured bacterium
TCTGTCGGAGTTCAGCTTGATGGACTCGGGCAATTATTAGGACTCGCTAGGCTGCCAGATGATGGCTATGATGATTATAGAGAAAAGCTGATATTTCTAATCTTCATCAACAAGTCTAACGGAACACCTGAGGAAGTGATCGCCGTTCTCAAGTTTTTGACTAAGGCGACCAAGATACGCTATCACGAATACTACCCGGCAGCTTTTCAAATGGACACGGATGGAGTCACCTTCTCCGTCCCACCAGAACAGCTGGTCTCAGCGATTCAATCGGTAAGCCCTGCAGCAGTTCAATACACCCCCATTACGGCAACTTATGGGGTTCCTCTCCCATTTGTTTTCAGCGGAGACCCGATTATAGAGCTGCTCGACGTTTCTCCATTTGAAGCTGATCCATTCGATTTTAGAAACCTCCAAGTACAAACGACAGATCTTTTGGCAGTCAATGCGGGCAATGTGGTCAATCCAACATTTGGGGGTTGTTTTGCTGAATTTGGAACCCCCATTGATACGACCGGAGCAGGTCAATTAGCAGAAGTAATCATGTTCGACGGCTCAACGCCGCCACCACCTTAAGGAGACACCAATGGTATCGAAACCAACTATCCTTCCCGAATGGGCCGAAAATGATGTTGTAGATCCAATATCTGGACAAAACAACGTCCTTGAACCCCCTCCTGAAAAAAAGCTGGAAGGGTGGGCTCGTCTTGAATATCCACCGCGCAATTGGTTCAACTGGCTCGCTCGATACACATGGAGATGGCTGAATTGGTTCAAACAGCAGGAAGAGCAAGCGATTGTTACGGATGGCAATGGGTCCAATATTTTCCCGATAAGCGGATCCCTCTGCGTCTTATTCGCCGTTGATACCGTAAATCCAACTTCCTATCTCTACGCTATTGGAGCGAATGTCGGAGGAACAGTGACTTTAACGACGGTATCCAGCGCAACTTTGGCCGTCGGTGTGATTTCCGGAACCTCTGTCCCGATTACAGGAGCTGCAGATCCATCGACAATCATTGCTTGGGGACAAACAAAAATTATTCCGTCTTAAGGAGAAACTATGAGCACACCTGTACTAATAAGCGACCTTGATCCTGTAGGAGTAATAGATCCAGCTAACGATCTCACGATTGTCCATCAAGGGTTTACTGACAAAAAAGCAACGATTGCCCAGATAAGGAATTTCGATGTTTCTCTATTCGATCCCCTCCCAAGCACTGCCATCAATAACGATTTGATGGTCATAGGACGAGGTTCTACGAATTACCAGATTCGATTCGATCAGGTCAGCTTTGTCGCAGGCACACAGCTTTGGTTCTATCAGGATGTGGCTCCTAGCGGATGGGTAATAATTCCTGTGGGCGATTGCCTACTTGGAGTCAAAGGCGGATCTATTTACACCGTTGGGGGAGCTCTACCTCAAGGAACGTGGCAGACAGCGGATCACACTCTTACGACCGATCAAATCCCAGCCCATACTCACCAAATCACTCTCTACAAATCTGATCAAAAAGGAAATCTTGCGCCTCAAAAAGTGGGAAGCACGAATCAAAGCGGAACCAACTTTGCGACGACCTCTAGCGTAGGTGGAAGCCAAGCCCACAATCACGGCAATGCTTGGAGACCCTTAGCCGCAACAGGAATTTTATGCCAAAAACAACCCTAAAAACTAACTAAAAGGAGAACCCAATGGATTGTACTTCATGCAAGGATAACTGCCCTTTCGTTAAGAGCAAACTCTGCGCTACGGAGAGGGAATGCCCTAATTTTATGGAATCTTGGTGGCAAGAAGGAGGAACGGGACAGCCTAAAGTGATCAGCGATTGTGCTCCAAAAAGGATGCTGATTCAGCAGCAGATGGAAGTCAACCGGATGTTTGCCCTGCAACAGGCCGTTGAGCAGATGAGAAATCGTCTCGAAAAGCTTGAAGGTCTCTTAGGTCAATTAATAGAGCAGAGCAAAGAGTACATTCTTCAAAGCCCTCCCAAACAAGTTTCTAGAAAACCTCAAAAAAAGGCGCTTCATTATGACTCCTCCAATGTCTCTTGATGCCCATTCTTCGGGGGATATGGATAAAAGATATGCCTCATTTTTATCACAGGCGAATGCTTTTTCCGCTTCTGGATCTTTAACCGTCTTGAACCCAATTCAAATCATTTCCCTCCTGCCTCAACTACTCATGCAACCAAGACGGAAGATTCAGCAACGATCGGTTCGATGGATACGGTCGGCTGAACAAAGCGAAAAACATCATCTGAACAATTAAAAATGAGGCAAAAACATGGCTAACAATTCGTCAGTCAACCTAGACATTTCCAATCTTTCGGTTGGATTTAGCATTGGTGGAGGTACCACCAAAAGAACCGTCACCTACAACGGTAGCGGAGATTACACCCTAACCAATCAATTTGCTGGTGCCGGTGTCTATACATTCCCCAACAGAGCAGCAGACACTCTGATCGGTTTTGCAGACTATACCGCCAAAGGCGTGGTCTTAGTCGGTACCGGTGCAGGCACCTTTACTCCCTTAACAGTCGGCACAGACACTTTTGTCTTAACAGCCGATTCCACTCAAACATCTGGCGTCAAATGGGCCGCTCCAAGCGGAGGCAGTGGCGGTGTAAGCACATGGATAGATGTCACAGGCACTTCTCAAACAATCGCAGTGAATAACGGCTATATCGCAGACAACGCTGCTTTAGTCACTCTCACTCTCCCAGCTACAGCAGCGCAAGGCACCACCTTTAGAATTGCGGGAAACGGAGCTGGAGGATGGCTTCTAGCACAGAACGCCTCGCAAACAGTGAAATTCGGAAGCACGGCTACGACTGCTGGAGTAGGAGGAAGCTTAGCCTCGACCGATCCAGGCGATGCTCTAGAGTGCGTCTGCGTGGTTGCAAATACCACATGGAGAGTACTGAGTTCGGTTGGAAACTTGACCGTCGTTTAATAAAAAAACACCTCACTGTAATGGATTTTGTAAAATGGTTCATAATAATGCTGTAAATACACCGATTATTGTTAAAGATAATCAAGTTACACGTCCATTACAGTGCACTTTTTTTGCTCAGTTAAATGCAAATCTGGGAACCGTCACCGGTGATGGGACAGTTTTTCAGATTCCCTGCGACGGCGTCATCATAGATCAAAGCTCTAGTTATGATCCTCTAACCGGTGTTTTCACTGCTCCTGTGCTCGGAAATTACATTTTCGGGGCTTCAATTAACACACAAGGGCTGATTCCTGGAATGAGTGTTTATTGCTTAAAGTGCATGACTACGCCTCGAGAATTCCGCTTAGTCGAAATGGGAGCGAATCTCCCATCTTCTGCCTCTCAAACGCTTCAAATCGCCGGTACTACCCCGCCTGTGCGATTAAACCCTGGCGATACTGCTTTTTTTACCATCCAAGTGGCAGGCGGTTCTTCCAAGGTTGTTTCGTTGCAAGCGGCAGGCATCTCTTACATTCACGGATATTTATTGGATTAAACTTATGGCAACAAACACTTCTATCAATACACCAAGCCTCTCCAATAAAGGAGACATCCTCTGCGGTCAAGGGGGCGGCGCAAGACCCGCCGTTCTTCCGGCTTCAACAGATGGGCTTATCCTAACCCTAGATAGCACCCAACCGACCGGAACAAAATGGGCTGCAGGTGGAGGTGGGGGCGGCGGCATCACATGGAATACCGTTTCTGGAACATCTCAATCAGCAGCTGTGAATAACGGCTACATCACGAATAACGCCAGCCTTGTCACTGTTACTCTTCCTTCGAGCTCTTCAGTCGGAGATATGATCGAAATAGCAGGAAAGGGAGCAGGCGGCTGGAAGGTGGCACAAAATTCAAGCCAAGTCATACACATGGACGGAGTGGACACAACTACTGGAACTGGGGGAAGCTTGGCTTCCACAGTGAGATACGATGCAGTGCGCTTGCTTTGCATCACAGCCAACACAGATTGGCTTGTCCTATCAGGAATCGGAAACATAACAATGGTTTAATAATGCCTGTGCAAGACTTCATCAATCGCGTCGCAATATGCGCAGGGTTCACAAGTAAGCTTTCGGGTCTTGCTTTCAAGCCTTTTGCTGGCAATTCGGCAGCGAGCGGTACCGTAGATTGGTACACCTGTCCAGCAGGAAAAAGAGCTGCTGTCATCCAAATCACTGCGTGTTCTCCTGCCGGATCGACTACCGTTACCCCTCAGCTTAAATCAGGGGGAGTTTATTACAACCTGAACACTTATACAGTTTCAGCGATCGGCACTGTAGCAGGAGGGATTCAGCAGCTTATAATCTTAGAGGCTGGAGAATCTATTTCGACTGTCCAGAGCACGACAGGAATAAATGTCTGGGGCTCTATCCTAGAATTCGACTCAATAACTTCTTTCAAAACAGTGAAGCTATTGTCTCTGTCTGCCGGTGCGAACATTCTCTATACTTGTCCAGCTGGGAAAACTGCGACGTTTTGCTTTAGCAACCTAAGCCCTGTCATTGCTTCAAACGGAACAAGCACGGGCATCACATACTGGAATAATAGCGGTGGCACTAGAACTGTTTCCGTCTATCACGTGCCAAATGGCGGGTCTGCTGGAACCAGCAATCAGCTTTTATCATCTGGAACTGCTTCAGTTTCAACAGCAGGCTTCCTGACAGGACAATCGATTGCAAACTGCATGAATCCAGGAGACTTTCTACAAATCAACACCGACGCTGCTACGGCTACTCAGACAGCGTGGGTAACTGTATGGGAGCTTTAAATGCCAAATAATAACGATGTAAACAATCTTATCTTAGAGCCTCAAGGTGTCTATCTCCCTGGATTAAAATTTCCGTCTGCATTTGTTTCAGGTGCAGGATCAGGGAACATAGACATGTACACGTGTCCAACAGGCAAAAGAGCCATTGTGACCTACATAATCGCCTACAACACGGCGGGTACCTCTACTACCATTTTCCCAAATTTAAACGTCAGTGGAACATATTATCGAATAGGAGGAGCTGCCTCAGTAGCTGCTGGAGGAAACGGACAGGTTTTGAATTTAAGCGCTCCGACTTCTTCCCTAATCATATTAGAAGCTGGAGAAAAGATTGGAGTCAATACTACACAGGCTGGATGTAATTTATTCGCCAACATTATGGAGTTTGATAATACAGCTCCCTTAAAGACAAGCAAAGTGGTAAGCATGGGTAATGGAAACAACACCATTTACACGTGTCCAGCAGGGAAAAAAGCTGTCATCTTAGATCAATGGGTAGCTTTAAATCTCTCTCTAAAAAAGCTTTACTACTTCAACAATTCTGGAAGCAGCAACTCAATTGTTTGGTATGCAGTTCCTAATGGGGGATCAACTGGAGCCACCAATCAGCTTCAAACCGAGACTGTATCCAATGCCACTCTATCAGTTCGACAAGGCGGAGGATGGATGCTAAACGCAGGCGACTTCTTGGTTTGTAATACTCCAACAGGAACCGCAACTCAGACCGGCTGGGTGAACGTATGGGAGCTATAGAATGGGTAACAATGTAATAAACAGCGTCGGGTTTATCTCAGGATTCGGACCACTTATCCGTGGCGCTAAATTCATAAACGGTTTTTCAGGGAACACTAGCGGCACAGTAGATATCTACACGGTTCCAGCAGGCAGAAAAGCTTTTATCTCATGGGTGTATGGAATTAGCAGCCCTATTATGAGCGGCACTTTAAATATTAAAGTGAGCGGTACCTATTACAATCTTTTAGGAGCGAACGCTTTATTCGGTAACGTAGCAAGATTATTTGTGGGTCAGGTAATAAACGCTGGTGAAAGCTTTTCATTCATTACAGGAGCCAATCCCGGAGGAAATCTCTGGGTCCGGATCATGGAAATGGACATTTCTACCCCTCTCTATACAGGTAGAAATTTAAATTTAACCTCAGGAGCTAATACACTGATGACTGTTTCCCCTGGAAAAACTGCCATGGTGATCGATAGCAGCGGTGGTTGTTATATCAACGCCTCTGGGGGTCAATATAGGAATCTTTCGGGATCAGCGCGCAGGGTCCAAGTATATCACGGTCCCACTGGAGGATCTCCTGGGTCTGGAAATCAAATTTCCTGAAACGCTGCCGTAGCCAACAACGCCGCAGTGACTGTATCTGTTCCTCGCTCTATGAATTCTGGCGATTCGATTGTAGTAAACACAGATGCCTCTACAGCTACGCAATTGGCTTATACAACATATTACGAAATCTAAAACCTCCTGGAGGATAAAAATTTATGCCTGTGCAAGATTTCATCAACCGATACGCAATGTCTACCGGGTACACCAACAAACTTTCAGGACTGGCTTACGTGCCTGCAAATGGAACACCCGCAGCTAGCGGAACTGTCGATTGGTACACATGCCCAGCAGGAAAAAGAGCGGCTATCATGGGGATAAGCTATTGCTCTCCTTCAGGGAATGCAAGCATAACCCCCATGCTTAAATCTGGAGGAAATTATTACAACCTGAATACTACTCAAACAGCCACATCCATCGGAGTCGGTGCAGGTGGAATCGTCAATCTCATCATCTTGGAAGCTGGCGAATCAATTTCGACCAACCAAAGCACCTCTTCGATCAACGTGTGGATTTCCATCATGGAGTTTGATTCGGACATTCCCTTCAAAACAGTGAAGCTTCTTTCATTGGCTAGTGGAAATAACACGCTCTATACCTGCCCTGCAGGGAAAACAGCTATTTTTGTGAGCGATAATCTCAGTCCTTTATCAGCCAGTACGGTTAAGTCAGTTAATTATTGGAACAATAGCGGATCGAGCAGAAACATTTCGGCTTATCATGTACCTAATGGAGGATCTCCAGGATCAAGCAACCAATTTTTACCCACAATCCCTCAAGCCGTGGCAAATGGTTCCTTTATGACAAATTCAGCAGCCAGCAATTGCATGAACGCAGGAGACTCGATTGTAATCAATACCGATGCAGCCACAGCAACCCAATTTGCGTGGGTAACAGTGCAGGAGATTTAAATGCCTAATCAAAATGATGTAAACAATCTGATTTATCACCCTGAAGGGGTATGTTTGCCGGGTGTAAAATTCCCATCCGCTTTCGTCTCTAATGCAGGATCAGGAAACGTGGATATGTACACTTGCCCCGCAGGGAGAAGAGCCTGTGTAAGTTATATTATTGGCTACAACACGGCTGGAACAACCACGACCATTTTTCCAGTTCTTTATTCGAGCGGCACTTATTATCGCATAGGAGGAGCGGGAAACGCTGCCACAACAGCACAAACCCAGGTTTTAGTAACCAACCAAGCTATAATCTTAGAGGCTGGAGAAAGAATCGGTGCTAACACAACTCAAGCTGGGATGAATCTATGGGCAAACATCGTGGAATTCGATACCACAGCCCCCATCAAGAGCAGCAAGGTTGTGAGCTTGTCAAATGGGAACAACACTGTTTATACGTGTCCAGCAGGGAAAAAAGCGATCACCCTAGATCAATGGTTTAAAACGAACTTTACTCTGAAAAAGGTTTTCTATTTCAACAATTCTGGGAATAGCGCTTCTTTGGTTTGGTACGCCGTTCCTAGTGGAGGATCGCCTGGATCTACAAACCAAATGGGAACAGAAACTGTTACTACAGGATCAGCCTCAGCTCGGCTCATTGGCGGATTAATATTGAGCGCGGGTGATTCTATCGTAGTCAATACAAACGTAGGAACAGGAACTCAGACCGCGTGGGTCAATGTAATGGAGCTATAAAATGGGAAATAATGTCATAAACAATACCGGTTTCATAAGTGGCTTTGGCCCTCTAGTGAGAGGGGCTAAGTTCGTCAATGCATTCTCCGGAAGCACCTCTGGAACCGTCGACTTTTATACATGTCCTGCAGGCAAAAAAGCCCTCATTACTCAAACGATGGGTATTAGTTCTCCGATTATGACAGGGGGGCTTCAAATAAAAGTAGGGGGAACATATTACAATATTACAGCACCGAATACTGGCTGGGGAAATATCGCCACTAATTCATTCGGGATTGTATTAAATGCAGGTGAGGGCTTGTCTTTCACGGTGAACTCTAATGCTGGAGGCAATCTTTGGGCCCGAGTCATGGAAATGGATATTTCTACTCCAATCTATACAGCGAGGCTCTTAAATTTAGCCGCAGGGGACAACACCATTTTCACCGTTAGTCCAGGGAAAACAGCTATTACTTTAGATACTCTTGGAGGAGTCTACGTCAACGGATCTGGAGGGCTTTATAAAAACTTTTCTGGGGCAAGCAGAAGCATTAAAGTCTTTCATGTTCCAAACGGTGGCTCTAGCGGAACTAGCAATCAATACTTTCAAAACACCGCTGTCGCAAATAGTTCAGGGGTCGTCGTCCCTTCAGTTCCCGCCTCCATGAATGCAGGAGACTCCATTGTGATAAATACAGACGCAGCTACGGCTACGCAATGGGTTTATATGACATATTATGAAATCTAAGACCCCCTAAAAGTTCAGTTTCAATCTCATCAAAAATCAGGGGTTTTTTGTTCACTCTTTTAACATTTCTTTGTATAATTTTTCTCTACCAACGGTCAATAAAAAGGAAACGTGGTAGGAATGAAATATGCATTAGTAAATGACACTCCTCAAGAAGCCCAGCCTGGCCTTTCCGGAAAATGCAAATGCTGTGGTAGTCAGACTATACCAAAGTGTGGAGAATTGAAAATTTGGCATTGGGCCCACAGCGGAAAACGGATGTGTGATCCCTGGTGGGAAAATGAAACCGAATGGCACCGCGCATGGAAAGGGCACTTTCCTAAAGAGTGCCAAGAGGTCATTCATACCGCCGCAAATGACGAAAAGCACATTGCTGATGTGAAGACAGGTCAAAGTTACGTAATTGAGTTCCAGCATTCCCATCTAGCTTCTCAAGAACGAATCATACGTGAGGCTTTCTATCAAAATATGGTATGGGTTATCGACGGTACGCGCCTAAAGAAAGATTATCCCCGCTTTCTTGAAGCAAGAAAAAATTTCAGTCCTATCTACAAACCAGGATTCTTCTTGGTCCATTTCCCTGAAGAATGTTTCCCCGCTGCATGGGTTGAGAGCTCAGTGGAAGTTGTTTTCGATTTCCAAGGTAATCCACCAACTGATTCGCAAGATGGGATGCGAGATACCCTATGGTGTTTGTTACCGGGACGCGCTAGAAGAGGTGCTGTGGTGATTGCAATTTCGCGTCAGACTTTCATAACAACACTCTTGAAACAACCTAGGTTGCTTCCGAATCCGGCTCACGAGTTTGTTAACGCTCTCGATAAATTGCTTGCAGAACAAGCAGAGATAAGGGAACAACAGACACAAAAGCAGCAATGGCAGCCTCGTAATAAGAGGACATGGCGGCTCTAAGTGACTTCATTATTTTTTATAACACTTTTAAAATAAAACGGTTGGTTATATGGATTTCCACCCAGCTGGTTTTATGGATAACCAGTTGGATGGCCAGGTGGTTGGTTTATTTCCCCTCTTCCAAAATGGATGACTGGCCATCCATTCTTCCAATAAGTGTTTTTGATTTTGGAAACGGCAGACAAACAAAGCGCCGCTACAATCATAGTCCGGAATTTTTATGATTTTGCTGAGCCGACAACTTCTTTCTCTTTTTGCATTTTCTCCAGAACAATCGATAAAATGAAATCATTCATACTTTTATCTTCTTGTGCTGCGCTAATCCGTATGGATTTTCTGATTTCCTGAGAACATTCTAATGTAATGCGTGCTCTTTTCGATTTCTCAGAACTCTCGGAATTTTCTTTACCGGTTTTTTTCGCCATTACCTTCCTCGACTAACGGTTTTGCTAAAGTGTTTTCATCTTAGCAACACCCCTAATTCCAGTAAATCATCAATTCACTGTTTACTTAAATATGATGCTCTTTTAAAGTTGGGGAATATCAAAGGACTCATGGAATGCAAGGACTCAACCGATGCACAAGATAGCAATTTCGAATCAAAAAGGGGGCGTTGGAAAATCCACAACCTCTATCAATCTGAGCGCAGGACTTGCTCATGCTGGAAAAAAGGTTCTTCTTGTTGACTTAGATCCACAAGGTCACTCTAGCATAGGTCTTGGAATCAAGACTGAAAATCGCCAAACAATCGCAGAACTCCTATGTCATGATGACTGTGAGCTAAAAGATGTGATCCAACCTTCATACATCAAGAATCTAGATGTAATCCCATCTGACAATTCTCTCTCTGTGGCTGAGTATAAATTAGCGCAAACCCAGGCAAAAGAATTTGTATTAAGAACAAAACTGAAAAAAGCTGATTACGATTACATCATCATCGACACTTCCCCTACTTTTAACACTCTTTTAGCAAATGCTTTTCTAACAGCCGAACACATCATCTTGCCAGTCCAACTCGATTATTTTAGCCTAGCTGGCATTCAATCATTCTTAGAGTCAATTAATCGAACCAATGCTAAAGCTGGCAGCCTTGTTGATCACCGCGCCGAAATCATGGGCGTTCTTTTTACCTTCTTCAAAACCCGAAGCAATCTTTCAAAAAGAGTCCTAGAAACGATTAACGAGCTCTTTGGCAATAAGGTTTTTGAAACCCGCATTCCAGAAAACGTAAAACTCAGTGAAGCTCAAGAATCGAGCAAAGCGGTCTTTGATCACGATCCTAAATGCAGCGGGGCTGAAGCCTATCTAAGTCTTGTTAATGAAGTTATGAGGAGATTGAAATAATGTCAGGAATCAAAAATATTAAAGAAAAATCTAAAATGCACTTAGATGAAATGTTTGATTCTAAGTCGGTTGGCAAGCCAGACGTACAGAAAGACGGCAACCCAGAAATCAAACAAACCAACCAGCTGGACAGCCAGCAAACCATGCACCCTGTCAGCCAGACGGCCACTCTCCCAGAAGTCCAGCCACCCGTCTCACCTTCTTTCCAGCAAGCTGCAATACCATTTCCACATCCAGTTGGCCATACAGCTGTCCATCCTGTTGGGAGAGTGGAGACCCAAGAAGATATTAGACCAGAAATTCAGCCATCCAGACAACCATCCATCTTCTCAACAAAACAATCGAAAAATCAAAAAATCCAAACCTATAAGATGACTTTCAACATAAGAGAGGACATCCATAAAGCATTTCATGATCTCTATGCAAATCGAATACTGCAGGGGAGAGCTACTGAAAAATCGGAAATGATCTGTGAAGCAATTCAATTGCTCATCAGCATGGAAGAAAACCAAGTTAGGTAGCTCACGATAAAAAATACGGTACTCAAGAGGATTCGATATGATCGACAATTTGGCCAAAGAAAAACTAAAAGCATTCATCCGAATAGAAGACGTCATCGATCACCTCGATCTTCGCCACAAATTAGGACTAAAGCATGTTGGGGGCTATTTAGTAGGGAAATGCGTTGCAGGGCATGAATCTAAAAGCGGTCAATGCTGTAAATTGGGCCCCGATTGGAGCCATCTGCACTGTTTCAGCTGTAACGAATCGTTTGATGCTATTGAGCTCGTACAGAGAGAAAAAGGGCTAAATTTCGTTGAATCCTGTCAATATCTTGCTGAAACTTTTCGATCCGACCTACTCGAAGAGCTTAAAAAAAGCAATTTTTCAGCTGCAGCGCCCAAGCAAAGCTATGCTTTATCTCATCTCTACGAAATGATTTTTCAGTATGGCAAAGAGCTCCTCTTTACCGAGAAGGGGAAAGATGCCTTAGATTATCTTGTAAAAGTCAGAGGATATGATCCAACTAAACTCCAAACTACAGAATGGGTATATTGGCCTAAGGATGCTGAAATAAGAAAGCATTTGAAGTCCAAACTCCCCAAGGAAAGGCAAGAAGAAGCGGATTCGATCAAGCTCAATGGAAATGGTGGCGATTTATTTAGGGTTGCCCTTCCTTACAGAGATCGCTTTGGTAAAATTCTTGGGTTTGCAAAAAGAGCTGCAATCAAAGAGGGTGTCGCGGACATCGAAGGGAAAATGCATCGATGGAGCTATACAGCCGGTCTAAAGAAAGACGACCCCTTCAATATTTGCAGATGTAAACGCGAAAAACATCTCATCTTGGTAGAAGGACTTCCCGACGCCGCCTATCTTCCTAGCGTAGGCATCAAAAACATTATAGCTACCGGACAAGGTGACCTCTCTGTTAAACACATCGAAAGCCTAAAAGTTTATGAAATCGAGAGCATCGTCATCGTTTTTGATAATGACGCTAAGGATAGCAAAGGGGAAATAGGCTCTATTGAGAAGGCAAAGAAGGCAGCAGATCTTCTCGAGAAAAATGGGATTAAAGCATTCATTCTTCCCCCTCATCTCCTATCGCCATTCAAAGATCCAGATGAGTATGTGAAAGAAAATGGTCCAGAAGCTTTTAAAAAGCTCGTTGAAGAAAACGCATTAGCCCGCGTCAGATGGCTTCCTTCATACTTTGCCTACAAACATGACCTTAGAACAGATATAGGCCGCTTTACGGCCCTTGGCGGGGTTTCTAAAGCCTACTCCCAAATCCATGATCAATTCGAAAGAAGTCTTTTCAAACAAGAAATCGAGAATACTTTCCAATTGAATCCCGCAGAGAGCGAGGGCATTCTGGCGAAAGCTTTAAAAGAGCAGAAAGTTCAGGATGCGGTCGAAAAACATAAGCAATCAGTTGAAGAAGCTCAAAAGCTGCTCTCTGAAGGAGACCTTCTCAAAGCAACGCAACTTCTTTCTCAGTTGAATAAAGAAGGGAAAACCGAAGAACTCCACGTTAAGCCCTATACCATCGACAATCTAAGGGAAGATTTATCTAAAATCCCAGAAGGATTAAAAACAGGCTACAAGTCTCTCGATAAAACAGTCTTAATGCCTCAAGGCGCCATCACAATCATTGCAGGAAGACCTTCTCACGGCAAAACGACGACGCTTCTTAATTTCATTGTGAACATGGTCAAACTTTATCCTGATAGAGAGTTTTATTTCTTCTCCTATGAGGAACCAAAAAATCAAATACTTTTAAAAATTCTCAATATTCTGGCCGGAGAATGTGTTAACGAAACCAGCAACCTCTCTAATTTAGAAGGTTATGTAAGAGGGGGACTGGATAAATTATCTAAGATCAATGAAGCAATGACTCTTTTACAGTCATGGACGGAAAGCCATCGGTTGGTTGTATGCGACCATCCCTTTTTCGTAGATGACTTGAGCAGAGAAATCGGACGTCTTAAGGAAAGAGGAAAATTAGGCGCCGTTTTCATTGATTACATGCAAAAAGTAAAATTTCGCGGCAAGTCATCTTCTAGGCAATTAGAGCTGCAAAAAATTTCAGAAACCATTCTGGAAGCAGCCAAATTTTATTCTATTCCTATCATTTTAGGAGCCCAGCTCGGCAGAGGTAATACTAAAGCAGAAGTGTTACGAATGGATAACATACGGGAAGCCGGCGATATCGAAAACGACTCAAAAGTTATTCTAGGCATCTGGAACGAGGCTAAAGAAGCAGCAGATACCAAAGGAGTGCCTTTGAGCAGAATGGTCGATTTTGACCTTGTAGTACTCAAAAATCGAAACGGCCTTTCCAATCATACTGTCTCCCTAACCTTCGATAGACCTTTATCCACTTTAAAAGAAAAGAGCTGATCTCCATGGAAAAAACAAAAAAAGATAAAAAGAAACCTGCTAAGGAAGAGAAGAAAAAAGCACTGCCAGTAGAAGCTAGCATTGAGCCCGATTATCAACTATCCGTAGTAAAAAAGAAGCTACATGTCGTAGATAATAGAACGGGAAAAACCATCAATATCAATACGATCGAAGACCTGCAATTGCTTGGAGTGTCTTTGGGAGAAGTTGGGGGAGCCGAAAGCACATGGGAATCTGTTGCTTCTTCTATCCAAAATTTCTCCCCTAATCAACTAGCCTCCTTAAAAAACATACTCGGTGGAATGGCTCCTACAGCCCAACGCGTATTGATCGAAGAAGCGATTCAAAAAATCGTAGAACAATCCTCAAACAAAGATACTTTTGCCCTTCCTTCTCATCCCCTAATGTTCACTTTGCTAGCAATGTTTGCGGGAAAGCCAGACATGATCCCAAGACGTCTATTGACCAAGCCGTATTCAGAATGGAATGAGACCGAGCAGAAAGAAGCTGAAGAATTTTTTTCTTCAATCATAAAAATCGAAAAAACAACGAGCTATGATACCGGAAAAGAAGAAACCAGTTCGAAACACATTGCTGTCATCAGTGACAACCCTAAAGTGGAAGCCTCCGCTCAAATCGATATCTCCTTGTTTAAGTCTGACGTCCGCTTCAGAGAAGTGAGCCTAGCTCTCTACATCAAACGCACATTCGGAGCCGAGGGATTGCGGCACCTCTTAGGTCTATTGATCGGTTTGGAGGAGAATTTTAGGAATGGGCATTTCATTTGGAGCGTAAATGATCATTTAGCGCGCTTGGGGCACAAAAAAAAGGCTAACGGCTCCTATGACCACGAATTGAAAAAAACGGCGAGTGAGATCATTCGGATTTTTCAAAGCCTTTTCATCACAGCTCGTAGAAAAGATGGTAAAAGCGAAACCGTTAGAGGCGAGCGCCTATTCAGCATCGATGGGTTTCAGCAAGAAATATTCGATAAGGTCATCATTGATGAAAAAATCAAGCTCCGCGCTACGGATTTCTGGTATAAAAACGCATTTGAACCCAAAGATGGCCAATCAGCAAAATATACCAAGCTGCTTAAGAAGATCGCCCAGGAAAACCACAGGCTCCATCCTCTCACGATTTATCTAACCCCTCTATTGGCAATCTTTTGGAGAATGAGTCCCCAACAAAAAATCTCTGTTACTAACCTAATGGATTGGTGCCACTTGGGATCGGATAGCCGGTATAAAATGAGAGATCTCAGATCATTAGAATCTGAACTGAACTATATGAAAGAACATGGTTATTTAGGCGAATGGTCTCACACAGGAGAAGAATCTCTCCCTTCAGATTGTAAAAACCCCTTTAATTGCTCTTTAACTCTTACACCTCCAGAATGGTTTGGTCAAGAAATCGGACGCATCCAATTGAATAGAGAAATTCCGGCTTTAGAACAGAGAAAAGAAGATAAATTGGTCGATTTTGAAGAGTTTAGAGAAATTTATAAGCGCACAAGTTTGAATGTCAGACAGTTTGGTAATCACATAGGCATCACTGGGCAAATGGTTAGCTACATTCTCAATGAAAAACGACAAATCAGCAAAGAAGTCTCAGACAAAGTGAGGGCTTTTGCTAAAAAGTACGGCTAAACAAGAACGACCCTTCTCAGTCACAGTAAAAGAGAGAGGGGCCGCTTCCATTTTTTTGAATTTAAGAGAGGATTGCCTCCCTTTAGAACAAAATGTCTTTGTAAACAAGCGTAAACAGAAACGACCCTTATCTTTCACATCTTGTCAACCAAATCGACCTTCCTTAATCGCAACATCGCCCCTCTTCAATCACCATACCGCCCCCCTTGGATCACTGGGTGTTTTGCAAGCGGCTGATTTTGTGTGGTTTGCAATCAAGTAAACAGCTCTAATTATATTCAACGAGAATATAAAATGTTTACAGCTATCGCAGTAAACAAAAGTCTCTCTCCCGCTTCGCTTCGAGAGACAGAAAAAAAACCAATCTGAAAGAAAAACTTTTTTCGATGCTTTTTGTAAACAAGCGTAAACAAAAACGACCTTCATCCTTCACAAAATAAGAGCTCACCTTTTGATGACCCTGATGTCGATTTCTTGAACTGACAAAATGTAAAAAAACTCTTGAAATAGAGAGGGTTCTGTAAAAATTTTAAACCGTAGCTTTACGAGAAAGAGGATTTAGGAAACTAGAAAGTCTGTAAACAAATGTAAACAAGATCGACCTCCATCCATCACAAAATGCTATTTTCAATTTCAGAAATGCACATTTTTCTCCTAAAATGCTCAATGGAAAATTAGGTTCCTCTAAAAGAAGAAATAGCTTGTAAACAAGCGTAAACAAAAACGACCTTCATCCTTCACAGCTGTTCATTTGAGCGCTGATTCTTTTTGTAAACAGATTCGACCTTGTTGGTTCACTTTTTTCGACCCGTCTTATTCACAATAGGGCCTCTTCTACAAAAGATGCTATCGAGCCGGATGCTTAGAGACATCGAGAATGGCCAAGGTCTCTGTTTAATCAGAGACATTCCCTCTTTTGTAAACACGTGTAAACAGAAACGACCCTCATCGTTCACACAGTCTCGACACGAATAGGGGTTTCTGTAAACAGAAGCGACCTGTTTCATTCACATTTTACGACCTTCTTCAATCACAGATTAGCTTCATGAAAGAGTCGCATCTTTTTAAAAATAAGAAGCTTGGGTGCTCCTTCAAAAAAGAAGTGGTATAAGCAATCCTCGATTGGGTTGTAAACAAAAGCGATAAAGCAGATCTCACCCCACTTGAATTGCTCCTGCAAGGTTTTTGTAAACAGCCGTAAACAAAAACGACCTATTTCATTCACATAAACAAACGAGATTTATTGAGATCGTCAGCTTTGGCCCTTTCCTTGGTAAAAGCCTGTTTCCCCTTGGAAAAGAAGCCTCTTTTGAGCTTGTAAACAGCTGTAAACAAAATCGACCTTTAACTTTCACACTTTCCATATAATAGGTTGGACATCCAAGTTTCCATATTTCCATCTTCTTGGATTGCTGGGTGTCTGGTAGGTAGTTAAGCTGGTAATAGGGGAGTGTGGTAGACGGGGAGTCCATACTTACAACCAGCTGTCTGTTTTTCTTTCCATCCACACATCCATACAACCAGCTTTATGTTTAACTGGGTTTCTGGCCATCTGGGTTGTTTCTTGAACAGTCGGATGGGAGGATTGCCATCCTTTAGATAGGAGGTCTTCAAGGATTTTCCAGCAACGCTTTGATTCAAAATTATCTGGATTCGTAGTTCCGGCTGCCGTGATAAGAGCCTTCCATAAAGTCCAGGCTTTACCTCGTACCCACGTGTGCTCATCTAGGGGGAGGGCTTTGCGTAAAGCGTTTCTGCTTTCTCCGTGAAAGAAAGTCCAAGCGATTGAAAGATCGCAAGAAGGATCGCCAACGGCCATTTGCCCAAAATCGATTACCGCAGATAGGCAACCATCACGGATAAGCAAGTTTCCAGGGCTGAGATCGCCGTGGATCCATACATTTGGTCTTTCCCAGTGTGAGGCAAGAGCTTCTTCCCAGAGTGCGATTGCTCTCTGCGCATCGATTCTGTCTTTGAGAGTTTCTATGGCTTTCCTTGTTTCGGCATCGTAATGGTTGAGAGGGGAGCCTCGGTAGAAACTATGAAAGCCGGGGAGTGGGCCGTTTTTTGCATTAATGGAATGTAGGGCACTGAGAAACTGCGCCAGATCCTTAGCAAACGCTACAAGATCGATTTTAGTGGCTCCGGATGCTGGAGTTCCTTCGATCAATCGTCGGATCGACCATTTCCATGGATAACCTTCTCCTGGCATTCCTAGGACAATTGATTGAGGAATCTCAAAAGGAAGAAGGGGAGCGAGCTTTGGAAGCCAAAAATGTTCTTTTTCTACTTGTGGCTCATAGGCTTCTGCACTTGGCATCCTTATAAGCATCTCAGTGCCTAGATGGAAAGTCCTATTGTCCCAGCCTCCAAGAGCCATAGGATCAATTCGCAGATCCTTCCATTGTGGGAATTGGACTGCGATTAACCGGTGCGCGAGCTCTGCGTTTATTTTAGATTTATCCATTGCTGATGCTCAATCAAATTGACTTGAGGATTAGAAAGAGTGTAAAAGAATGGTGTGATAATAGCTCGGATTCTATGAGAAAGCCGTTTGTTTCTTTTAGGACTGTTGACGTTATAAGTCCTTGAAATGCTTAATAATCAATGACTTATACAACATAATTAGCATTATCAGACGTTGAATTAAGACTCGAAAACCCTCTTTTAGCCTCAAAGCCTCTTACTACCCCAATGACCCATCGAATGGACCACCTAAACCTAAACATGGGGGCGTTATGCTTTACAATTTTATTTCTCTCGTTGCTCTGTCTATGCTTTTAACTGGATGTTCTCAGATGCTTCCTGGCCTTTTTTCGGCTGTTGAAGATATTGAAACCCAAGAAGCGATTACCCTAACCGTAGATAAAGAGGCATTCCAAAAGGACACAGACGTCAAAATCTCCATAGAGGTCACGAATAAAGACCCTGTGGTAGTGACACCACCTGCTGTAAAGTAGCCTCTAAGCTGAGGCTACCAGACTTTCAGAGTGCATGGATGTGGGTACATACGCCTCGGCGGCTACCTTGTTCTTAGCCCTTTTTTCAATGTTGGTCTGATCGAGCTTCCATTTATTGAAAGCCGTTAGGAATCCTGCCTCATTGGAAACGGCTGAATTGATAATTTGAGCTTCTGTCTTATTGGTAGCTTGAGCGATTTTACGGACGTAAGCCATTTTTTCGTCTTCTCGCAGGTGTTTTTGGAAGAATTCGTCGTACCCTGGTGTGTTTTCATGTTCAAGTTGTTTGGGAGGCTCCTGGGGCGCTTCTTCTGTGCTTTTATAAACCTCCACGGTACGGCTTGAGAGAT
>CAYVDU010000006.1:0-17568 GCA_964450765.1 uncultured bacterium
GAATGCCGAAAAAAGGTTAAAAAGGAGGTCAAAAACGCAAAGCCACACCAGGAACTGCAAGACCAATTTCAACTAAAAATTGGGATTGACCCCTCAATGTGTGGCTGTGTTAATTGTAAACAGAGTTTAGCAATTTACGAAGATATAGTGGCATACCATACTTGAATAATTGACTCTTGTTTCTATCGATGGCAGAATGCATCAATTGATTACTTAGGGGAAACCTCCCTGTTTAAGACGATAAAAAGTTGAATTATAAGAGTATAAATTTGAGGACTGACATGAAAACCTCGGACGTGCAACCCCATCTGTTGGATTATTTAAACGTTGTCTTGAAAAGAAAAAAAATTTTTCTTGTGTGTTTTGTTGTCACGATCTTGGCGGTGGCTGTAACAGATTATTTTGCCCAACCAATTTATCTTGCAACGAGCAGGATTGTAATTAACTATGATCGGTCGGGGGGGATTCTTTCCGGTCGATCATCAAATTCCGTAATTGGTCCCTCTGATGAGGCTTTCTTGAATAGCCATTATGAAAGGATGACCAGCCGTCCCGTTCTGGTCAAAGTAGCGATGGCGCTCGGTTTGGAACAGGGTAAAGAAGAAAAAAAACAGGATAAGGCTCAATTGCGTTTTCCTTTTTTAAGTTCGTTTCTTTCCCTATTTGGGAATGGCCGTTCCAAGACGTCAATGCAGCCCGATCCAGAGGAAACACTGCTTCGTCTTGCTGGCGGATTAAAAGGGAAGATTGCGATTACACCGGTTTTGGGGACGGATCTGGTCGATGTCGGCGTGGAGGACGCGGAGCCAAAGCGGGCGATGGAAATTGCCAATACTCTGATTGACACTTATATCCAACATGATTTCGAGTCGAATCTAGGCGATACAAAAAAGATGTTTTCCTTGCTGAATGAACAACTCCTTGAAATGAGAAAAGAGTTGGAAGAGTCCCAAGGGTCGATCGATGCTTTCAAAGAAAAAGAAAAGATATTTTCGATGGAAGGACAACAAAAGATTCAGTCGATGCGGATCGATGAGTTGAATGCACAATCGTTCAAAACCAAAACCCAGAGAATGGAGATCGATGCCCGGGTAGATGAGTTGGAACGACTTCTAAAAGCAGGAGACTATAAAGGGTTTATTCCCACTGCCGCCGAAAGTGAAATGCTTAGAACGCTCTATCGAGATTTGATTCAATCCGAAATAGAGCTTTCTCAACTTCAGGAGGTTTCTGGTTTTAAGCATCCTTTGTTAGCACCTCCTGAAGCGGCAACGGTTATGTCAAAAATTGGTTTTATTAAGAAGGAACTGAATAAGGAGTTAAAAAGGACGATCGAGAACTTGAGAATTGAACGTTCCATTTTGGAAAACCGACAGAGAACGATCGATTCAGCCTTAAAAAAAATGGAAGCCGAAGCTTTTCAATCAAACAAAATAGAATCGAAGTACCGTCCTTTAGAACAAGAAGCCAAAACAAATCAGCAGTTATATGATCTGCTTTTGACGAAGTTAAAGGAATCCAGCGTTCTAGAAGGGATGAAGCAGACAGGTATTCGGGTTATCGAGCCAGCCCTTTTGCCTAAAAACCCGATCAAACCGAAGAAGATGTTAAACCTCATTTTGGGTGCCCTTGTCGGTCTCATTTTGGGTACTGGTTCGGCTTTTTTCCAAGAATATCTCGACAGGGCGATCAAGACGCCCGAAGAAATACAACGCTATCTTTCACTGCCTGTGTTATGTATGGTTCCTAAAGTTTCGATGAAGGAAGGACCCAGGAGGGCTTGATGTCGACCAAAGAGAAGTCTGTTTTCTTATCTGATCCGGGATGTGACCCGAGCCTCTGGGAGGTTTACCGTCTTCTTCGGACAAGTATCAAATTTTTATCTGATTCAAGGCCACTTAAGACAATTTTGATTACAAGTAGTGGTCCCGGAGAGGGGAAGTCGACGGTGACGTGCAATCTTGGTGTTTCGCTTGCTAGAGACGGGGCGAGCGTCTTATTGGTTGATGCCGATTTGCGTGCCCCGGTCTTACACCGGAATTTACAGGTCAAGAATGTTTCCGGATTAACCGATGCGGTCAGAGAGATATATGGAGCGGAAGTGGTCGTTGGGAACGTGAAAGAGAAGGGGATGGGCGATCTCTTGCAGTTGATTCGTTTCCAGGAAAAAACCGGTTGTTTGAAGGTGGAGGGAGAGGGGCAGATATTCCGGTTATGGTTTGAGCGAGGAAAGATGATGGATGCCGTATGGGAAAACCGTCCGGATGAAAAAAAACTCGGCTCTATTCTTGTTAATGATGGAAAAATCACTGAGAATCAATTAACCGAAGCCTTGAAAAAGCGAGGAAAAAGCTCCCATGCCCTGGGATCGATCTTGGTGCGCTTAGGCTATATCGGGTCCCAAGAGGTCGAGGGCATTTTGAAGAGTCATTTAAGTGAAAGTATCGATAAGGTTTTTAAGTTGGATGAGGCAACTTATGCCTTTGAAGAGTCGAGATCTCCAAAAGGGAATCGAGGGGATTCAATTCATCGAGAAATGAGAGCGTTTTTATCAGGCGAAGTGGCCGAACGAGTGCAGTATGAACAGCCATTTATCGAAGAAAAGATCAACGCCTATCTTAAAGAAACAAAGATGAAGAACTTGATGGTGATGACCAGCGGTTCACCGACGACTCATCCTTCAGAATTGCTCGGTTCAGAAAAAATGAAATCGATGGTTGCGGTTCTTTCAACCCGATTTGATTTTATCCTTTTTGACTCACCTCCTGTCGGTTTGACTGCGGATGCAAGTATTCTTGCTTCTTTTTTGGATGGCGTTCTTTTTGTGGTTCAAGCCGGACGGTTGAATGCCAGAACGATTCAGCAGGCAAGGGCCGAGTTGGGCAAGGTCGAAGCCAACATGGTTGGGGTTGTTCTGAACCAGTTCGATATGAAGAAGGAGAATTATTACGGCTATTATCACCGTGAAGACCATGAAGGAGAGGGGAAATAGAAAGTCCAGTTTGATAAGTTCCTTTGAATGTTGCTCAAAGTAATTAATATGTCAAGAGAGGTGGTCTGAATGCAGTATTATGGAATCAGTAAAGGTCGATTACTCAAAGTAATGGGGGATTTTTCCCTCATTATTTTTTCATATTTTCTGGCATTCCTACTGCGATTTGACTTTTTGATCACCCCAGATATATCACAACTGATTATTACTTTGCCGATCGTTTTGTCGATCAGGCTTATTTTGTTTTGGTATTTTGGCCTTTTTCAAACCGAGTGGCGATATTCAAGTATTGATGATCTTGTTTCGATTTTTAAGGCGGTTTCCTTCGGTTCTTTGGCCATCGTCCCAGCTGTTTACTTATTGTTCGGTTTTGAGGGTTTTCCTCGTTCCGTTTTTCTCATCGACTGGGCCTTATTGATTTTGTTTGCCGGAGGATTGAGATTCAGTGGAAGGGTCAAGAGGGAGGTTTTCCCACCCCAACCGAAGGAGAGCAAAAGGGTTCTGATTGTTGGAACCGCTGACACTCTTGTTTCGATCATTCGAGAGATGAGGACGAGCAAAAACAAACAGTATAACGTTGTGGCATTAATCGATGATCGTTTCAAAAAAGGGAGAACGAGAATTCATGGCGTGGAGGTGGTTGGAGATCGAGGAAGCATTCCCCATATTGTGACGACGAAAAAAATAGATGAGGTCATTATCGCTCAACAAAATGGGACGAAAAGAGAATTGTGGGAAACGATTGAACTTTGTCAGTTGGCCAACGTGAAATTTAGAATTATCTCAATGTCGGAAGGAGTGGGATACCACCGAAAGTTCTTGGAGCAGATCCGCGATATTCGCCTAGAGGATCTTATTGGACGCAAACCGGTTGATTGTGATTTTAAGCAGATTCAACGACATATTGAGGGGAGAAGGGTTTTAATTAGTGGTGCGGGCGGCTCGATCGGATCAGAGCTGAGTCGACAAGTAGCCGGTTTTAAGCCGGGGGAACTCATTTTATTAGATCGAGCTGAGAATGGACTTTTTTATGTAGGGATTGAAATTAACCGCCTTTTCCCAACGTTGCAATACAGGCAGGTCATCGCCGATGTGGTAAATAGGTCGCAAATAGAAAGAGTCCTCTGCCAGTATCAACCCGATTTAATATTCCATGCGGCGGCACATAAGCATGTCCCGATGATGGAATTAAACCCCGGAGAAGCAATCAAAAACAACGTTTTGGGAACCAGGAATATCGCTGAGGCAGCCATTCACAACGGGGTTTCAGAATTCGTTTTTATTTCAACCGATAAGGCTGTGAAGCCGATGAGCTTCATGGGGCTTTCAAAGAGGATTGCCGAACAGTATATGCAGGGTCTCTCCGGTTTGAGCCAAACCAAATTTCTCACGGTCAGATTCGGGAACGTTTTGGGAAGCACCGGGAGCGTGATCCGATTGTTTAAAGAGCAATTGGAAAGAGGAGGGCCAATCACCGTGACCCATCCGGAGGCAACCCGATATTTTATGAGTATCCCGGAAGCCGTGCAATTGATTCTTCAGGCGACCCTTTTTGGGAAGGGAGGGGAAATCTTCATTCTTGATATGGGTGAGCCGGTCAACATTAACAGCATGGCACGAGCAATGATTTCACTTTCAGGAAAAAAACCGGACGAAGATGTCAAAATCGTATTTACCGGTTTACGACCCGGTGAGAAATTGCATGAAGAGCTTTACGAGGAAAATGACAAATGCCTACCAACCCCCCATGAGAAGATTATGTCTCTCAATGGTGTGACAAGTTTTGACTTCGATTTATTAAAATCACAAATTGAAGAACTTGAAAAAGGGATTGATGAGATCGACCGTTATGCTTTGGCTGAAAAGCTAAAGACGATTGTTCCCGGTTTTCAACCGATTCCCCAATCGATGCTTCATCGTATGCTCACCGGGATTGCCGAACCGGTATTCAATGAAGATGATAAGGCGGCAAGATAATGGGAAGAGGGATCGAACGGACCATCCAAAATTAGTTCAGGCTTTTTGTGTTCTACCATCCCTTCCAATCGAAGTGATAGGCCAAACCATACCACACCCTGTTTCAATTACCGGAGAATCCACGAGAAAGTCTTAATCCTGAAATTCAAAAATATTGAGGAGAACATAGGTTTTGATGAGAAGCATACCCTAACCGCCTACTCCCTCAGCCTGATGAAGGCGGCATGATCTACAATCATCAAAATTGGTATCTCCAAAATAATGATGGAAAAAAGAAGGGTGATAACATGAAAGCGGTGATCCTTGCTGGAGGATTTGGTACCAGGTTATCTGAAGAAACCGTTTTACGTCCGAAGCCAATGGTTGAGATCGGCGGTAAGCCGATCCTATGGCATATCATGAATATCTATGCTGCTCACGGGATAAACGAGTTTTTTGTCGCAGCCGGTTATAAGGCGGAAGCGATCAAGGAGTATTTTCTCAACTTCTATGCGCTTAACAATGACATTACGATTGACTTGACCAGTGGGAAAACGATTATCCATGATGGGAACCAACCCAATTGGAAAATTCATGTAATTGATACCGGTTTGCATACGCAGACGGGGGGGCGCCTCAAACGCCTCAAAAGATGGTTGGAGAAGGAAGAAGCGGTGATGTTTACCTATGGCGATGGGGTTGCGGATATTGATATCAAGGCCTTGCTCAATTTTCACAAATCACATGGAAAGCTCGCTACCGTGACCACGGTCCATGCTCCTTCCCGTTTTGGCAGAATCGCCTTCGAGGGTAATCAAGTCACCGAATTTTATGAGAAGGCAGCGGCATCCGAGGGTTGGATTAATGGTGGGTATTTTGTACTTCATCCAACGGTAATCGATTATATTGAAAACGATGAAACGATTTGGGAACGCAGTTCAGTGGAGCGGCTCGCCCATGATGGTCAACTGATGGGATACCGTCATTATGGTTTTTGGTCATGTATGGATACTTTGAAGGAAAAGAATTTTTTAGAAGAGCAGTGGAGCACGGGTAAGGCCCCCTGGAAAATATGGTAAGCGGCGACTGACTGTCGATGGATGCTGATATTACAATCATTGGAGCCGGGGCAATTGGCCTGGCAATTGCTTCAGAGATCGCCGATGACAAATCAACCGTTTATATTTTGGAAAAAAACCGATCTCATGGTATGGGGGTTAGTTCGAGAAACAGCGAGGTCATTCATGCCGGAATCTATTATCCCTCCGACTCATTGAAAGCAGAGTTTTGTGTCGAAGGGAGAGATCTACTCTATGAGATTTGTACTAAAAATAATATTCCCCATCAAAAAATTGGCAAACTGATCATTGCGACGACAGAGAACGAGATCACAAAAATTGAACAACTGTATCACAATGCACAACAGAATGGGGTCTCATCGGTATCCATTTTAGAGCAGGAACAGGTTCACAAAATGGAACCGAATATCAAAGCTGTTGGGGCCCTTTATTCCCCTGATACTGGAATCATCAGCGCGCATGCCCTGATGGACTATTATCTCCACACAGCAAAAATGAGAGGGGCTCACCTGGTTTCTGAAACAGAGGTGATGGGGATCGAACGGATTACAGGAGGGTATCGGATCGACACTTTGAATAAGAGGGGGGAATCGTTTAAATTGGCGACCGAAATGCTCATCAATGCCGCTGGATTACAGTCTGATGCGATTGGAAGAATGATCGGAAAAGCCTACTCCCTTCACTATTGCAAGGGAAACTATTTCGGGATTCATAATGTGAAAAACGGAATGGTGCAGAGGCTTATTTATCCTATCCCAGAAAGAAATCATGTCGGGTTGGGCATCCATCTGACATTGGATTTGAACGGGCGGATGAAGCTGGGGCCGGATACAACCTATATAAATAGAGTCGAAGATTACCGAATTGATGCATCAAAAGCAGAGCAATTTTATGGGGCGGCCGTTCGGTTTCTTCCCTTTATTAAAAGAGAGGATATTGTTCCAGATATGTCCGGTATTCGACCGAAGCTTCAGGGGCCAGGTGAAGGTTTCCATGATTTTGTGATCAGCGAGGATCTTCCTGGTTTTGTCAATCTTGTCGGAATAGAGTCTCCTGGTCTTACCGCCTCTCCTGCGATCGCCAGACATGTTAAGAGGATACTGAAGGGGACCCATTTTCATTCAAGGAACAGATGAAGATTTTAATTACCGGTAACATGGGTTATGTTGGACCGTGTGTTGTTGAGCGTCTTCATGTTTCTTATTCGAGTGCGATGCTGATCGGTTTTGATACAGGTTATTTTGCTCACTGTTTAACAAATGCTGATCTTCTTCCTGAATCCAGAGTAGACCTTCAGTATTTTGCCGATGTAAGAGATTTCCCAAGAGAATTATTAAAGGATATCGATACAATCGTGCACTTAGCTGCCATATCGAACGATCCGATGGGGAACACCTTCGAGGAGATCACTCTTGATATTAACCACCATTCAAGCATCGCACTGGCAAAAAAAGCCAAGGAAGCAGGAGTAAAAAGGTTTATTTATGCGTCAAGTTGCAGCATATATGGTTTTGCTGAAGGTGGGCCAAGAACGGAAGACGCTCCCTTAAATCCGCTTACCGCATATGCCAGGTCGAAGGTTTATACCGAGAGAGACCTAAGAAATATAGCAGACAAAGAATTTATGGTAACAAGCCTCAGATTTTCAACCGCTTGCGGAATGAGTGAGCGATTGAGATTGGATCTGGTCTTAAATGACTTTGTTGCAGGCGCCGTTGCCTCTCAAAAAATAACGATTTTAAGTGATGGAACCCCCTGGAGGCCGTTAATCAATATAAAAGACATGGCACGGGCAATTGATTGGGCCATCGGTAGGGACGCAGCAGAAGGAGGAGATTTCTTGGCCATTAATATTGGGAGTGATGGATGGAATTACCAGGTGAAGGATCTGGCAGAGGCTGTCGCAAAAATCATTCCAAATGTGGATATCTCAATAAATAAGAATGCCCAACCAGATAAACGGTCTTATCGGGTCAACTTTGATCTCTTCAAGAAGTTGGCTCCCGAATATCAGCCGGAAGTTGATTTAATAACCACAATAGAAGAGTTAAATGCCGGATTAAAAGCGATGGAGTTCAAAGATAAAGATTTCCGCAATTCTAGATTTATTAGATTAAAGGGATTGACACAGTTACGAGACAAAGGTTTATTAACTGAAAAGCTTGAGTGGGCGAATAAAAAATGGCAACGATAGAAAATAAATGCCGTTTCTGCGAAACTCCTCTGACCTATTTATTTTTAGATTTGGGCGTTTCACCCCTTGCAAATTCATATTTAAAGCCAGAGCAGCTTCAGAGGATGGAACCCTTCTATCCCCTACAGGTTTATGTGTGCGAGTCATGCTATCTGGTTCAGCTTCCCGTTTTTGAGCCTCCCGAAAAGATATTTACCGATTATGCCTATTTTTCGTCCTATTCAGAAAGCTGGCTTGAACATGTAAAGCGCTATGTTGACCTTATGATTCAACGGTTTGATCTTCGTTCTGATCATCAGGTTGTTGAGCTTGCAAGCAACGATGGTTACCTCCTTCAATATTTTAAGAAGAGAGGTATCCCTGTATTGGGTATTGAACCTGCGAAGAATGTGGCAAAGGCGGCTCAGGAGGGAGGCATTCCGACAGTTGTTAAATTCTTCTCTGTTCAAACAGCAGAAGAATTGGCGGCTGAAGGTAAATATGCCGACCTTTTGATCGGGAACAATGTCTTGGCTCATGTCCCTGATATCAATGATTTTGTAAGAGGGATGAAAATCATTTTAAAGCCACATGGCATCATCACCCTCGAATTTCCCCATCTGATGCGGCTTATGGATGAAAACCAGTTTGACACGATCTATCATGAGCATTTTTCATATTTTTCATTTATTTCGGTAGAAAAAATTTTTTCGAGACATGGTTTGACGATCTTCGATGTAGAGGAGCTTTCTACACATGGAGGTTCTTTACGAATTTATGTCCGCCATGCGGAGGATCTCTCCAAACCGGTCGGCCAGAGAGTTACTGATTTAAGGGGAAGGGAGGAGGCGGTTGGCTTTACATCGTTGGAATACTACCTTTCATTTTCCGAAAAGGTGAGAAAAATCAAGAGAGAGATACTGACTTTTTTAGTTGAGGCGAAGAGAAACAAATCCTCAATCGTAGGCTATGGCGCCCCGGCGAAAGGAAACACGCTTTTGAACTACTGCGCCATTCGATTGGATTTCATCGACTATACCGTCGATCGAAGCCCCCATAAACAGGGCCTCTATTTACCGGGAACCCATATCCCCATTGACCATCCCGATAAAGTCAAAGAGACAAAACCAGACTATATCGTGATCCTTCCCTGGAACCTCAAAGAAGAGATCATGGGGCAAATGTCTTATATCAAGGAATGGGGGGGAAAGTTTGTCGTATTCATTCCAGAGGTCAAGATATATAAGTAAAAATAACGAAAAACGAATGAAGTTCTTTGAGACAAAATTAAAGGGTGCTTATATCATCGATCTTGAAAGGTTGGAGGATGAACGAGGGTTTTTTGCCCGGACATTTTGTAAAAACGAATTCAGCGAATATGGTCTTCATTCCAACTGGGTACAATCTAGTATCTCCTTCAGTATAAAAAGGGGAACCCTTCGTGGGATGCACTATCAGGTTGCCCCTTATGAGGAGGCCAAGTTGGTTCGGTGTACGATGGGAGCGATTTATGATGTGATCGTCGATCTCCGTCCCGATTCAAATACCTTTAAGCAATGGACCGGGGTAGAGCTGGCTGCCGAAAAAAGGAAGATGTTCTATATTCCCAAGGGTTTTGCCCATGGTTTTTTAACGCTGATCGATCAAACAGAGGTCTTTTACCAGATGTCAGAATTTTACCACCCTGAATCTGCAAGAGGGATCAGATGGGATGATCCCTCATTTCAAATCCATTGGCCTACCGAGCTTCAGATTATTTCTGAAAGAGATCGGCAGTATCCAGATTTTTCTCGGAAGGCAGGATACCCCCTGTGAACGCCACCCGTTTTAAAACAGACATAAATCTTTCCCGTATTGGCGAGGAAATGTATCAGGTTATATCGGAGCTCTATCCGATCTGCCGTAGTATTACTGGAAATGGTGTCCGTGAGACTCTCAGAATAGTAGAAAAGTGTATCCCCTTGACGATTCACGAGGTTCCGACAGGAACAAAGGTATTCGACTGGAGCGTTCCAAAAGAATGGAATATCAAAGAGGCCTATGTTAAGAATTCCAGGGGTGAAAAAGTAATCGATTTCAGTAAGAATAATTTACATGTTCTAAATTACAGTATCCCCGTAAAGAAAAAGGTTCGGTTGGATGAGCTAAAGGAACATCTTTTTACATTGTCGGAATACCCTGATTGGATTCCTTATCGTACTTCATATTACAAAGAAAACTGGGGATTTTGTATCAGTCATCGTCAATTCATGGATCTCAGGGAAGATGAATACGAAGTTTATATCGACTCTTCACTCGTGGATGGCCACTTAACATACGGCGAGTATTTTATCAAAGGCAAAGAGTCTGATGAGGTTTTGATCTCATGTCATATCTGCCATCCTTCGCTTTGTAATGACAATCTTTCTGGCATTGTTGTTACCTCCTTTCTTGCACAACATCTCAGGCAACTTCCTCTGAGATATTCATACCGATTTTTGTTTATCCCTGGAACCATTGGTTCCATCACATGGCTTAGTTTGAACGAGGCAAATGCCTCAAAAATAAGGCATGGCCTCGTTGCGGCCTGTCTCGGCGATCCAGGAAAAATGACTTATAAAAAGAGTCGTCAGGACAGTTCAGAGATCGATCGGGCGGTCATCAATGTCCTCAGGAATTCAGGGAATGATTATGAAGTACTCGATTTTATTCCCTTTGGTTATGATGAGCGGCAGTACTGTTCGCCTGGATTCAACCTCCCGGTCGGTTGCTTGATGCGGACCCCTCACGGCCGCTACCCAGAATATCATACCTCGAAAGACAATTTAGATTTTGTCCGCCCGGCAAACCTTGCAGATTCTTTTTCAATCTATCTTTCGGTTTTAAATCTCCTGGAAAGTAATAAAAAATATTTAAATCAGAACCCCAAATGTGAACCCCAGCTCGGTAAAAGAGGGCTTTACCAGATGATTGGGGGGCAGACAGACAAAAAGACAAGAGAGCTCGCGATGCTCTGGGTTCTGAATCTATCCGATGGCGGTAATACATTATTAGATATTTCAGATAGATCAGGACTTGAGTTCGCTTTGATTAAAGAGACAGCGGATACTTTAATTGAACATGGTTTACTCAAAGGATACTAAGGTGGGATTTTATCGGTTGTCGGGCCGAAAAGTACTCGTTACCGGTGCGGGTGGATTTATTGGCTCCCATTTATGCCGTATGCTTTGTAATAGTGGTGCAGAAGTTCATGGGATTTATCGAAAAACACAACCCAAAGATGAAACCGACATACACTGGTGGCAAAGCAATCTTATCGACTCGGCGCTCATCCGTCATCTTCTGTCCAGGATCAAGCCTGATATTATCTTTCACTTGGCCAGTCATGTTGCTGGTTCAAGAGACTTAAAATTAATAGGGCCGACCTTTGAGAGTAACTTGGTGAGTACGGTCAACTTACTGACAATGGCCACAGAAATAGGCTGTCATCGTATTATCCTTGCAGGGTCCCTGGAAGAACCTGAACCCGGCGGAAGTGAGACTGTCCCTAGTTCTCCTTATGCGGCTGCGAAATGGGCAAGCAGCGGCTATGCACGGATGTTTCATCTACTCTACCAAACCCCTGTTGTTATCGCGCGTCTTTTCATGGTCTATGGACCGGGGCAAAAGGATTTGAATAAACTAATACCTTATGTGACTCTGTCTCTTTTGAATAACCAACCTCCGAAGCTCAGTAGCGGGCAGCGTCAGGTTGATTGGGTCTATGTTGAAGACGTCGTGGATGGGCTGATCGCAGCCGCTCAAGCTCCAAAGATAGACGGGTGTACGATCGACCTGGGTTCAGGAACCCTGGTGTCAATTCGAACGATTATCCAACAATTGGCAAATCAAATAGACTCTCAGATAGAGTTACTGTGGGGCGCTCTGCCGGATCGGCCGATGGAACAGACGCGCGTTGCCAATATTGAAAAAACATATGACATCATGGGTTGGAAACCGAAAACTTCTTTGTCAAAGGGCTTGGAATATACTGTGAATTGGTATAGAGAACAAGGTGATGCACTTCATAAAAGAAGCTGAAGGGGATTGTCTCTAAAATAATGGCAAGCAATATCCAAGTCAAAAAATATGATCGGGAAGTCATCGGATTATTACCTGCAGGAGGGCGAGCAACTCGTATTTCCCCGTTACCTTGCAGCAAGGAGTTATATCCGCTCGGCTTCCATCGAATCGATGAAGGTGGCGCTTTACGTCCTAAAGTCGTTTGTCACTACTTGTTAGAGAAGATGCGTTTGGCTGGTATCATGAAAGCTTATATTGTTTTGCGTCAGGGGAAATGGGACATCCCTGCGTATCTGGGCGATGGTCAGATGTTCGATATGCAGTTGGCCTATCTGATGATGCACCTCCCTTTCGGTGCCCCCTATACCATCGACCAGGCGTATCCCTTCGTACAAGATCATATCGTGGCTTTTGGCTTTCCAGATATTATTTTTCAGCCTGACGATGCCTATGTACGATTGTTGAAAAGACAAGCCGATACAAACGCAGACGTTGTTTTAGGGCTTTTTCCCGTCGATCAACCCCAAAAATGGGATATGGTCGATTTTGATGAAAAGGGGAGAATAAACCAGATTCTGATAAAGCCCCCCCAATCTCATCTACGTCATACCTGGATCATTGCTGTTTGGACAGGTGTGTTTACCCAGTTCATGCACCAGTATCTGTCTATGATCCTCTCCCCCCCAGGTGGGGAGGATCAGGAAGAGTCGAACGAGGTATTCTCAAAGCAGAGAGAATTGTTTGTAGGCGATGTGATCCAGGCGGCCATTCTCGATCATTTACATGTGGAAGGGGTTCTTTTCCCAGAGGGTACCTGCCTGGATATTGGAACCCCTGACGATTTGGTCAAAGCCATCCGTGGCGCAACTATAGAAAGGTATTGAATGGCATATACTGAAGAAAGTCTGACAGAGTCTGCCTCCAAGACACCAGGATATGAGAAGGTACGGGTCATTCGGATTGAACCATCCAAGGGTTGGGTTTCTCTTCAACTCAAAGAGTTATGGGAGTATCGTGAGCTGCTCTACTTTCTCATCTGGCGTGATGTGAAGGTGCGCTATAAGCAAACGGCGCTTGGCGCGGCATGGGCCATTATACAACCCTTCTTCACGATGATCGTCTTCAGCATCTTTTTTGGACGATTGGGAAAAATCCCGTCTGATGAGGTTCCTTATCCCATCTTTAGTTTTGCGGCCTTGGTCCCATGGACTTTTTTTTCCCAGGGGTTGAGTAAAGCATCGAATAGCCTGGTCGGGAGTTCGAATCTGATCAAAAAGGTTTATTTCCCCCGACTCGCTGTTCCGATCGCGGCAGTCCTATCCGGCATCATCGATTTTGTGCTTGCCTTCATCGTGCTGATCGGGATGATGTTCTATTATGGAATTGTTCCCACGATGAATGTGATCTGGCTCCCTTTTTTGCTGTTACTCGCATTGATTACATCGCTGGGGGTCTCTCTCTGGCTTTCCGCCCTGAATGTCCGTTTCCGCGATGTGCAACATATTATCCCTTTCCTGACCCAATTCTGGCTCTTTGCAACCCCGATTGCTTATCCAAGCAGTCTTTTGTCTGAACCTTGGAGGACGCTCTATGGCATCAATCCAATGGTCGGAGTAGTCGAGGGATTCCGTTGGGCCTTACTTGGCACAGGTACCGCCCCCGGACCAATTATTATTATTTCCTCCCTGGTGGCCGTATCGCTCTTGATGAGCGGCACATTGTACTTCCGGCATTTTGAAAAGACCTTTGCGGATGTGGTCTGATTGTATAGCTAAGAGTCAGAGAGCTAAGAGTCGAAGGGCACTTAACTCTCAGCTCTCAGCGGTATTTTAATGTTCAAATTTGAAAAGTTGGAAATCTGGCAGAAAGCCGTGGAATACGTGGAACTTATTTACAAAGCAACACAGACTTTTCCGAAGGAAGAAAAATTCGGACTGGTGAGTCAATTACGCCGGTCAGCCGTTTCGGTATCTTCAAACATTGCTGAGGGTTCCCCCGTTCTTCAGATGCCGATTTGGCTCGCTTTATCGAAATTGCGTATGGGTCCTTGCTCGAATCCGTGTCGGAACTGGAGATTGCCAAGAGACAGCAGTTGTTGAGCAGTAAAATGTTTGAAACAGCCTACAAAAAGGCGGAAGATCTGGCAAAAATGCTCAGTGGCTTTCGCAGAAGCATAAAAAACAGCTAAGAGTCGAGAGCCGAGAGCTAAGAATTTAAGGCACTCGGTTCTCAGTACTTAGCTCTCGGCTCTTAGCTCTCAACACGCAGCACTCAGCGAGGAATTATGGGCGATATCGCGATACGAGCAGAAGGAATAAGCAAGAAGTATCATATCGGAAGAAGAGAAGAAAATTATAAAACCTTGCGGGACACGTTGGCCAAGACGTTTGCCGCCCCTTTTCGCAAGGCGGGGAGGTTGTTAGGAGGCGAGGCGACAGGCGTTGCTGAACTGGAAGAAACGATCTGGTCGCTGAAGGATGTCTCCTTCGAAGTTAAACGGGGTGAGGTGGTCGGTGTCATCGGGCGCAATGGCGCGGGTAAAAGCACGCTCTTAAAAATACTCTCGCGGATCACCGAGCCGACGAACGGATTCGCTGAAATTCATGGACGGGTGGGATCTCTGCTGGAGGTGGGGACCGGTTTTCATGCGGAGTTAACAGGGCGGGAGAATATCTATCTGAATGGGACGATCCTGGGTATGAAGCGGGTAGAGATTAACAGAAGGTTTGATGAAATTGTGGCCTTCTCGGAGGTTGAGAGGTTTATCGATACACCTGTAAAGCACTACTCCAGTGGAATGTATCTTCGATTGGCTTTTGCTGTGGCTGCACATCTCGAGTCTGAGATCCTAATAGTCGATGAAGTGCTCGCGGTCGGAGACCTGGAATTTCAAAAGAAGTGTCTTGGAAAGATGAAGAGTATTTCCCATGAGGATAGGACGGTGTTGTTTGTGAGCCATAATTTGGTTGCAGTGCAATCCCTCTGTACAAGAGGATTATTACTGGCGAATGGTCGTGTTGCGTTCGACGGACCTGCCGATGAAGCGATAGATAAATACCTGAGGTATCTTGAAGGAGACCCCAGAAACAGATTTATAGATAATCCGGAGAGGGAGGGTACCGGTGAGATGAGGATCATCGAATCGGGTGCTTTTAATGGTTCTGAACAACCATCTCAGTATCTTATTGCAGGTGAGCCGATCTCTCTTAGATTCCGTTACCAGAGTTTCGCCGGAACGAAACAGGTTGTCTTTATTATGACCGTCTTTAACCAATTAGGGGTCGCTGTAACAAACTTTGACGTCCGTATGAATGGTTTCCCATTGAGGGGGTTAGGAGAAGAAGGGGTTATTGTATGTAGAATCCCGAACCTCCCCTTTCCTATTGGACGTTACCGTATTGCTGTCGCATTGATGGAAGGGGGCAGCAACAAGATAATCGATCTGATCCCGAATGCGTTGGTTTTTGATGTGGCAGGATCCAGATTCTTCAAGAACGCTGTTATCCCTGGCATTGAATATTGTACCTGTATGGTTTCCCATGAGTGGCATCACGAAAAAACGAAACCGTGAATGAGAAAGAGCCATTCTACTTAAAATAGCAGTGTGCAAAGAAATCTATCCTGAAAACCGAGAGAGGAACACCATGACGCATCCGACACACCTCTGGAAAGAGGATTTCGTTGAGCATAACGGACATGTCGTTGCAGGTGCGACGATCGAAAGCGATGGTGGAGTTAAATCTCACTTATGGTATCGCTTCCCATCGGAATATCGCCACCTCCTAACGGAGTCCGCCGATCCCTTTGTCGTGGCAACTCTTTTTTTTGCGATGAAAAAGGGAACCGATCTAATCGTCCACGGCCAAGTGTCGCCGTCTCTCCTCCAAAACCTTGAAGAATTTCAATCGGCTTGGTCCTGCTGGTGTCCCACAAGATACTCGAAAATCGAAATTCGCGCGGACCTGGAGACTGAACTGGAGAAACCCTGTCGCCTGAACAGCGCCATCTCGGCATTTTCGGGGGGTGTGGACTCCTGTTTTACTGTATGGCGCCACCATTCAAAAAACTGCGGCAGGCAAACCCGCGACATTCGTGCCAGTCTCATGGTTCATGGGTTCGATATCCCTTTAGGTGAACATGGTATTTTTGTCTCCGCGGCGGACAGGTCGAGGAGAATGTTGGATGATTTTGGAATAGAACTGATAACGATGGCAACCAATTTTCGCGAGTTCTCTACCGATGACTGGTCATATACACATGGGGCAGCAGTTGCATCGTGCTTAATGTTTTTTCAGGGAACATACAAAAACGGTTTAATTCCAAGCACTGACCCTTATAATCATTTAGTGTTGCCGTGGGGTTCAAACCCTCTTACCGATCGACTTTTATCTTCTAATTCCTTCTCAATCATCCATGATGGGGCATCTTTCTCTCGAAATGAAAAGGTCCGTGAAATCTCAAGGTGGCCTGCTGCAACGGAAAACTTGAGGGTCTGCCATCAGGGAGAATTTAAAGATCGTAATTGCAGCCGCTGTGAGAAGTGTATACGAACCATTCTCAATTTCCGCGTTATGGGTTTGGGGTTGCCTTCATGTTTTGAACGGGATATCAGCAATAACTCGATAGAGCAATTAAACGATCTTAATGATGTTCAGCGTATTGAGTTTGAACAGATACTTTTTGCTGCGAGGAATGCTGGCATAACCGAATCATGGGTAAAATCTTTAGAGAGGTGCATAAAAAAAGCTCGGAGAGCCGACAATGGTACCTTCATAATGAGAATAAGGAGGAAACTCGTCATCAGGAGTCGCTTCAAGAGGCTTCTGGCTCGCATATATTCCCCTTCACGATAACGTTAGATTGAAAGAGAATTGAAGAGATGAAAATTCTTATAGATAATGGTTGTCAAGATCTCAAGAATATGGGGGATGTGGCAATGCTCCAGGTCGCAGTTGTTAGGTTGAAACATCTGTGGCCTGATGCAGTGATTCAAATTATTACTCTAGATCCTGATCGTTTAATAAAATATTGTCCTGATGCCTATGCGGTAAGTGCATATGGTCGCAATCGATGGCTTGAGTATCAAGAGAACATACTTTGGCGTTTTCATCCATTTGTCCCCAAGTTTATTTCTATGCGAATAGCAAATTATGATTGGCCGCTTATTTCACAAGCTTTGATTTGGATGAGAATGAAGTTCCGGGGGTTAGATTACGCACATGTGAAAAGTTTTTTAGGTTCAACTTTAGAATCCGATTTAGTCATTGTAAGTGGTGGAGGGGACCTAACTGATCTCTTCGAAGATTTTGCGGTGACACTTTTGGATG
>CAYVDU010000007.1:0-432 GCA_964450765.1 uncultured bacterium
GATCGTAAAAATTCGACAGCTTTCGCGCCAGCCAAAATGTGTAATTTTAAATTCATATAGCAAGAACATGAAGTTATCTCTTGGGATTGGTACTGCCAAGCATGATTTTATTGGTTATAGTGGATGCAATGAAAATTTGCATGCTTTGGCACAGCAAAAACATGCAAGTTTTCATTGCATCCACTATATGCTGATCCTCGTGATGATTTTGGAATCGATAGACTTTAAAATATTTTTTTTTTAAAATCGGAACATTCTATGCGCTATTTCATTGGTTTTTTGAGCTTGATCAGCACTTTGTTTTCTCAATCTTCCGTTTCTACAGCGTCGAATGGATCGATTGCTGTTTTCCCAATTGATCCTGCCTCTCGCGGAAGCGATTTAATAGAGATGTTTTTGACGCTCACTGCACCTCAGAATCGCACGTTTTTA